>NZ_QSDP01000043.1:0-51628 GCF_003463685.1 Parabacteroides sp. AM58-2XD | reverse complement strand
ATAGATCATGGATTACTTGTTGTGTGGTAACTTTAAAGTAATTCTTTCTTTGATATTTCCAATGGCTTTTTTCGTTTTAAGGGTATTTTTTCTTAAATTGATGACATTGGGTTAGAACCCTGGGCTGGTTTGTTAAAGCCTTACAGGCTTACATTGACACCGTAAGAGCGTTCGCGAACCGCCCCTACCAACGATGCTACATTCAAATTTGATAAATTCTGAAACAAAAAATCAGCAAAATCCCTGAAAAAACGAAGCTAAAACCTTGATTCATACATTGATTATTCGTATCTTAGAGAAATAAACCCATTCATATTATGAAACAAACAACCTTCGAAATACGAGCCTACGGAGTAGGTGAGCTGGCCGAGCTTTACAGCCCTCATATGAGTCACAGAGGAGCGATTATGCAACTTTGGCGGTGGATCAATTATCATGGCGTACTGAAAGCGAAACTGCTTGAACTGGGCTTCCGTCCCGGCATACGAAGCTTTACGCCCCGCCAGGTAGAATGTATTGTCGAGCATCTGGGAGAGCCTTGAAGAAAAAGATAAGTGCCGCAGCTGTTTTTACCGGCTGCGGCACCCATTTCCGGTGGCTGCCGCAGTAAAATAAAATAGCTGCGGCAGCCAATCTGTCCGGGGGCGGATGGGGGCGGCAAAAAGACGCTTTCCATGTCTCTTTTGCGACTCAAAACCGGCACCTTTTAACACTTTTCCCAGTTGATTTACGCTCATTGTGGTCACGGAATAGCGTGTTCGTTCCGCTATTTTAGACATGATTTCGCTGGTGGAGAGCAAAATATACACCTCGAAACGCACCGGTTTGCGAAAATACGTGAAAAGCAATTCCGCTTCGGGACTCGATTGCTGGAAAGGCTCGTTGTTCTCGTTTATCTCCGTTATATCCTGGTCGGCAAACCAATAACGGAACCCCTGTTTATAAAGCGCCAGCGCCTGAGCATAAATGGCGGTATGGTCTATCCCGGAGGTATAATCGATGCGGAGCGTTTCAAAACAAAGGAAACGGCGCGAACCGGTACGGTCGGTCAGTATCTGGCTGTCGTTCACCGTGGCGGCAAACGAAGCACGGCGCACGAACGTCTCCGCATTGCGGGCATACGGGCGGCGTTCAAGGATAGAGTCTTTCGTAATCAACGCCTTCAACTGGTTCAACTCCACGCGGCTCTGTCCCGACAACTCATCGAGGATGATCAGGAAACAATCGCTCATCAGCAACGACGAGTCTTTTGCCGTAGGATCGAGATTGCCCGAATAAACATAGTTTCTAAGTGCGGGAGGCACCAGGTTACGCAACCAGGTAGTCTTGCCCAATCCCTGCGCTCCGCTCAGCAACAAGACCGTATGGTTTGCCTTCTGCTCGTTGATGGCACAGGCCACAACGGCCACCAGCCATTTCTTCAGGCACTTCCCCCAATATTCAGGCAGGTGGTGTCGACAGTGCCGGCCAGCTGCCCGATAGCGTCCGTCTTCCCGTCCCAGGCTGGCAGGTTTTCGAAGTAAGACCGGAATGGATTGTATTCGGGACTGAAATCGGAATGGATCACCGAACGCAGGTCAGACACACGGCAAAACACATCCGCTTTCTGCAAGGCACACCAGACAGAGTTTTCCCAATAATCGGTGACAGGCTGATAAGCATCGTGCTTCGTCAGGCTCCGATACTCCACTATACGCCGGACGATATTGCGGCGAAGTTTGAAACTTTTGTTTAGAAACTCCTGTATCTGAACGACAAAACTATCCCCACGATGCGAGCGAAGCGCCGTCTTCCCGGCACCATGTTCCTCCGTATGCATATAAGCGCTATCCACAGCTTGCAGGCACTCTTCGGCCGGCAGGTCGGTAAAGGTTTTACAGGCATACTTCACAACTTCTTCTTTGGCCACTCCCAGACGGTTGCAGTTGGCGGCAAAGAGATGGACGTAATTGTTGCGGTTGCCCTCGGCATAAGTAAATTTACGAGTAGTCTGTTTACGGGCGGAAGAAATCAGCTGCATGACATCTTTTCCGATAACGGCTTCTATCGGCGGCAGATCGCCGGGCAAAGTGCCCTCCCCTCTCAGCCAGGGTTCGAAACGGGGGGAGAGATAAAGTTGCGGATCGTACGAAACAATGCAGAGACGCCCGGCATCGCTTCCCGAAGTATCGGCTTTAGTACCCAGCAGGCGTTGATACCAGTCTTTCACCCGCTTGTAGATAGCCGGATGACTCTGAGGCACCAGTTCAAGTCCGACCACCGGGTAGACAATGACTTTGATGCCATGCTCGCGCGGACTGATCCAGCAGGCCACCGTATAAACAGCCTCACGCACCAGAGCGAGCAGGTGGGGTAAATCCTCTTTTTTCAAGTCATCAAAATCGAGGATAATCAATGGATTGTAGGCTGTCATATATTCTACAAGGCGTTGCCCGCGATAGGTAGCGGAAATTGTTATAGCCGGCAATGCTTTTTTCAGCATATCGGCCGCTTCGAGATCCCCCTTGTCCATACAGGCACGGATACGGTTAATAGACGTGGCATATTTGCCATTCCGGATATCAGAAAGAACGTCTATCAGGTTGACGTCGCCCATACAGGTTTTAAACCGGGCAAACACAGTTACTTTTATCATAACAGTTCGTTTAAAATTG
Source organism: Parabacteroides sp. AM58-2XD (assembly GCF_003463685.1). Taxonomy (NCBI): domain Bacteria; kingdom Pseudomonadati; phylum Bacteroidota; class Bacteroidia; order Bacteroidales; family Tannerellaceae; genus Parabacteroides; species Parabacteroides sp. AM58-2XD. Next base: position 48,974 of record NZ_QSDP01000043.1, on the reverse strand, counting down.
AGGTTATTATTACTGCTTTCAAGGTCGGCAATTCTTTACAAAGGGGCCCGTTATTTTCTCTTTTATTATGATAAACACGGGCCCTGTAAATTCAAGCGCTTATCCGGGGAGATCGTCATCCCGGTGATTGTCGAGATATTCCTGTACGACATTCGTCAGTCTGCCCAACGCCAGGTAGTCTTTCTCCGGATCATAGCGTACATGAAAGACCGAGTCGAGCGAACGGAGGAAAGGTTGCACATCGTGCCGTCCGTTCACCGTCCATTTACGGCTCATCACCAAAGGACCGATCAGTTCCACGAAATCGGCCGTCAGTCCGTTGAAGACGATAGGTTCTTCCGCTATCATATCTTCTTCCCAAACGGCATGTTCCAGCAGGTGTGCCAGTTTGTTACATTGTTTTTTCACTTCCCGAAGTTCGCCTTCGAGCTGCTCGCAACGGAGCCTCAATTCTTGTGCCGCCTCTGTCAAAAGGCCGGCTTCCAGTTTTTTTTCATTTGGATTGTTTTTATTATTAGTGATTGACTGGTTGTTGGTTCAGAGTTTATCAGAAGTGAATGAATGTAGCATCGTTGGTAGGTGCGGTTCGCAAACCGCCCTTACGGTGTCAATGTAAGCCTGTAAGGCTTTAACAAACCAGCCCAGGGTTTAACCCTGGGTTTATGAAAACTCGCTCTTGTCTTTCCGCCCTGTAGGGGTGGTACAAGATAAATATCAACCATTTCCTTCTTGTCGCACCCTTACAGGGTGCCTCAGAAAAAGAAGGATTCAAGGGAACCCAGGGTTCTAACCCTGGGCTAGTTTGTTACAGGCCTACAGCCTGAAGGCACCGTCACTAATTGGCTCATCCTATAATTTGCAGATAACTCAATTTTTTCTAACAACGAAGCCCCGGAGGAAATCCCCCGGGGCTTGTTTTTGTCTGCCTTCGCTCTTCACAGAGATCGAACAGAAGAACTTTATTTCATTACTTTAGTATTAATACTGACCGCTTGTTCGCCCTCACGGGGTAATTATCATTGTCCGAAGACAAGACACGCAGTCAAAATCTATTGATTATAAATAGTTTCTTATTTTACGATTGCTTTAACAGCAGCTTCGCCTTCTACAGCTACAAATACTACACCTGCAGGAACAGAGATAGTAGCTTCGCTTGAAGTGATCACTGTGTTAGCTACTGCCTGACCAAGTACGTTGTTGATAACAACTTTCTTGCCCTGTGCACCCTTAACGATTACAGCACCGTCAGTTGCTACTACGCTGATTGCAGAAGTACCGATAGTTTCGTTCTCTGTCGGAGTTGTAGCATTTTCAAAGTCAAATGTGAACGGAGTAGCCTGGTTGATACCTTCGTTGATTGCATCATCAGAACCTTCATGGTTACCGTTCTTGTTTGCTTTCTGAGCTAATACGGCAACACCGTCTTCTTCTTTCAACCAAGCAGCTGTTTCACCCTTGAATGTACCATAACCTGTTGCAGCTGTTTCGATATAGAACTGATTTTCTACAGCTGAACCGTCACCTTCGAAACCAACTCTTCTCAAAGCAAATGCAGCTTTGTTAGCATCGTCAGCCTTAGTTACATCAATTACAGCCAGGAATGCTTCGTTATCCTTGAAATATTTCGGATTGATATATTTGTGACCATCCTGTTCGATAGCGATAACAGTCTTGCTGTCTTTCTTTTCCCATGCTTTCAAACCTAATGTATAGTCAGATTTCAGGATATACAGCTTATCTCCTTTATGGATTGCTTCTACAAATGCCAAACGAGTTTTGTTGTTATGTTTGAAGATGCTGGCATTCTGGAGCTTATTGATGTTTTCATACAGGTCTACTGAATCCTGCAAGTTGATCATGAAACGACCAGCCAGGTAACCATCATAAGATTCTTCGTGTCCGCAAGAAGGATTCAATCCGTGAGGAGCTTCGATATTACCGTCTTTACAGAATGTGTAAGCAGGTACGCTATCCGGATCAACAACAAACATATACAACGGTCTGTAATCATCTTTCTTTGCAAGGTCGATATATACAGACGGAGCTTCCGGAGTTACATTCTTCGGCTGAACACCTACGAAATTCATGCCTTTACCTGCTGAGTAAACAGAACCACCATCTTCATACAAGAATGCCTGATACGGTTCTTTCTGGATATTAGCAGGAACATAAACCTGTTCGTCAGCCAACTGTACATAGATATGACTCTTAACCGGTTTGATATCGAAGATTGTAGTAGTTGTTGTACCCATTGATGTACACAGATCATCCACTTTCATTTCATTGCTGATCGGTTGACGACGCAATACCTGCAGAGCTTCACCTTTTGCATTTGTAAGGATCATTGCATAATAATGAGCGCCATTTGCATGTGCATCTTCTTTAAATGCAAACCAAGCCATTGTCAAAGAAGGATCGCTTGTAATATCTTCTTCGTATTTAGCTACAAACTTATGATTCTGATCCAATGCGATATACTTGTAATCGTTATCGATCTGGTTAGCATCTTTAATCTTCAATCTGTAGATAGTCTTCGTCCAACCGTTTGCCGTAACAGATGTTGCGTTGTCCAACTGGAATTCCAATTGTTCTTTAGCAATTGTCAATGTGTCATTTACATCTGCAGTCAGGAACATTTCATTGTTCAAACCATCGATCAGGTTGAATACGTAAGTTGTATCGGTAACTTGTTTGCCGCTCAGGTCCAGATAACCTCTTGTAGCATCTTTCACGTCATCGAAATAGATTGTATCGCCACAGTTCAGGAAGTTATAAGCTGCACCATGCTGGCTCAGACCTTCCAGATAATTTACATTAGCATCTTTTGTATGATCGATAAAGTAATATTTACCGGCAACAACATTACCTTCAGCATCTTTCACATTGTAAAGCTGACCTCGAATGCTATATTATCAAACTCGCGGTTAGTAATTTTTACGCGCGGAGTTTCATTGTCCTGAGGAGCAGTTCTGTTATCACATCCCAGTTGTTTAACCACCCACTGAGTGGCAGGCATATGATTGAAGTCCTGTTCGTTTTCTTTTACATCATAATACATATGTCCGGCAAAATCGGAAACGATATATGAACCGTCTACTCTCTTTTCACCCTGGCTAGCTGCTTTTGTTGTAGACAAACGAACAAAGTAAGTACCGTCCACTTTTGAAGCACGAGCCAAATAAGAATAATCGTGATCGAAACCGATACGGATTAACATATCAGCCTGCTTGTTAGTTACATAAGCCTTACCATTTGCTTTATCCTGAACTGTCAGACCTGCATTTGCAAATTCGTCACCTGCATATGTGCGAGCACGACCTACAGTCGGAACAACAGATCCATCAGATAGGTAAGCGATTGTTATTGCAACCGGTTCTTGCGCAGCTTTCTTTACACCTGTATTATCAGCAGCAGTTAAAGCACCTGTACCACGAGCTTTACCTTCGTTCACTGAGTTATAGAATTGATCGATAGTTGCATTTGCCAATGTTGTAGCAGTCCAAGCTGTATTTGCCTGATATTCGGCAACAGACATAGAAGAAGCATTCAACGGTTCAATAACCAAACTGTCCTGAGTCGGGAAATAAGTAAACTTAAAGATAGAACGTGCATTATATGCAGTCAAGTTTGCATAATTAGCAGGAGCCGGAGCATTCACCAACTTCAAGTTAGGACTCTTTTCCGGGTTCAATTTATCTGCTTCGTAAGCTTCTGTAGATACCATTAATACAGAATCAGGCTCACTAGTTGAAACCTTCTTCACATTCAAAACGATGTTGAAGCCTGCATAAGCTGTACTTGCTCCATTTTCTAAAAGTGTATGTTCTTCTGCCACATAACCTTTTTCTCTTACGAAATAGCTATAAGCATCAGCAAGAGCTACTTCTGCTGTTTTGCCAGAATGGAACATATCGAACATAGCCTTATTCCAATTATCTCCGGCAACACTATTACCATATTCCCATGAGCCATCGGCATCGATCATGCTATTGATATCATCAGCAGAAAGAACTTTAGCACCAGCAACAACCGGAGTCAAAGCAATTACATTCTGGTCTGCCATGTTTACACCGGCATCTGCATCTGAATATTTAACAGCTACAACTTCGCCATTATCATTCTGAGCTAAAGCGACTGCTACTTTAGTATCATGTACAAAAGCCCATAATTTTTGCGCACCAAACGTTCCTTTTGTTAATTTAGCAACATTGTACCAAGTCCATCTGTCGATACAACCGTCTACTAATGTTTTAGTTGCACCAGCTTTCACAGATTCAGAAGTAAGAGTTCCTCCATCAACTGCATTTTCATGGTCAAATGTCAAAGGATAACCAGTTTCCTTATTTACAAATTTGAAGTTGACGCCATTAGATGCATCAGGCTGTACATCAATCTTCCATAAAGAAGATGTCAGTTTAGCTCCATTCTCTTCGGCTTCACTAAGAGCAACAACCTTCAAATACAATTTGCCGGTTGTATAGTCTCTGTCTTGTACAAGTACTTTTACTTCTGCTCCTTCCGCTTCTGCTCCAGTTTTTTCATTTACCACCAATTGGTAATACTTGTTTGAATCAAATTTATTGATTTTAGCAACATCGGCCTGATCCAGCTTGGCTGCAGTTACATCTTGGGTGCGAAACGGTACTTCCCAATCACTCTTGTTCGCATGCTGAGCACTTGCGACAGTAATTGATCCTACCAATAACGCTCCCGTCATCAAAGTAGAAAACTTTTTGTTCATAATCTTTCGTTTAATATTAATAATAGTGTTATTTAAAAAGTCTTTTAACCTCAGATCAGGAACGTCTCTAAGAGCAGATGACTAGAGAAAACGTTCCTTTTTTCTAATCATTGTTTCTTGCCTATTTTGTCTTTGTAGTCAAAAGGATGATTTTCGTACTAGTTTTGCTATTCTGTTGATAAGAAAGGATATAGGAAAGGAAAAAATATTTTGAAAAAGATTGGAGGATTAAAAGAATGTAGTAACTTTGCTGGCGAGAAAAAAGGAACCTTAAAATTAGTCATTCTCATTTCACGTTCCATCCTTTATTATTCAACAGATCATAAGCTATTATTTATTACCATTATACATATAAATATGTACCCACGCGCGTTCATAATAGACTGTGTTTCAATATCTACTTTTTCAGCTTTTTGCCGAGAATTGTTAAAAGATAGGATTTAGCCTGTTTTAGGAGGGAATAAGCGGGGGATTTTCATTCAGAAAAAAGACTATAGTATAGAACAAATACATCAAGTTATAACACAACCACGCTAAAGTACCTAGCAGCCTCATTCAACAAGTATTTATGTTAAATTACTATGTTGTAGAACATATTTCCTACAAAGCTGTTATCTTTGCAGTGTCTATTTAAACAGCAAAGAAATATGCTAAAACAAGCATTTTACATTCTGTTCTTCTATTTTACCGGAGAGTTTATCAGCTCTTTTATCGACGGTTTCATTCCGGGAAGCGTGATCGGTATGATATTGTTATTCCTGGCATTGGTCTTTAAGCTGGTAAAGCCTGCCAACGTAAAAAAACTATCCACGATCCTCACTGAAAACATGGGGCTGTTCTTCCTTCCCGCAGGCGTCGGGCTTATGACGTCGCTGGGAGTCATATCACAATATTGGGCAGTTATTCTTACTGCCTCCGTGGTCAGTACGATCCTGGTAATAGCGAGTGTCGCACTTATCCAGCAAAAACTCGGCAAGGAGGTCGGAAGCAATGAATAACCTCGCGCAATCGGAAGTATTTTCACTCACACTGGTGATCGGTACTTATATGGCGGCATTGGCTTTGTATAAGAAAACCCGCATCAGCCTGCTGCATCCGCTGTTGACATCTATCCTCGTTATTATTGCCGTACTGAAAATGATGGGAATCGAATATGAGTCTTTTCAGCGGGGAAGCCATCTGATCCATTTCTTGCTGGGGCCATCGGTTGTCGCATTGGGATTTGTCTTATACGAACAGATGCAATACCTGAAAGGAAATGTGATCTCTATCCTCACCTCCGTATTCGTCGGAGCCATTATCGGCATCGTGAGCGTGATCGTGATCGGCGACTGATGGGAGCGACCAGGCATTGATCGCCACCCTCCAACCGAAATCCGTAACGACTCCTATCGCTATGGGTATTGCCGAAAAGGCCGGAGGAATGCCTTCGCTAACAGCCGTTATCGTTGTAGCAGTAGGTATATTCGGCAGTATTGTCGGCCCGTTCGTGATGAAAGTATTAGGTATTGAAAGCCGGATCGCCAAAGGGCTGGCATTGGGCGCATCATCACATGGACTGGGAACTTCCGTTGCCATACAGATCGGAGCTGTCGAAGGAGCACTGAGCGGACTGGCTATCGGCCTGATGGGAATTATGACCGCCATTCTGGTTCCGGTAATCAGTTTTATCATTTCCCTGTTTTAGGATAATACCTTCTTCTGTGCCTTCTGAAATCATATCAGACTGATTTGCAACCTATTTCTGAATAAAAACATAGGCATATATTGGTACTTTAAGAGGAAAACACTACTTTTGTACCCGAAAATGATCGAAGACAATTCAAAAAAACATTATAAATAAAAACATTCATATGATTAATTCACAAGACATTAAAAAAGGGACTTGTATACGTTTGGACGGTAAACTCTATTTCTGTGTTGACTTCCTTCACGTAAAACCGGGAAAAGGTAACACAATTATGCGTACTACATTGAAAGACGTAGTAAAAGGAGGCCAGATCGAACGCCGCTTCAATATCGGTGAAAAACTGGAAGATGTACGTGTAGAACGTCGTCCTTACCAATATACTTATGCAGAAGGCGAACATTACCACTTCATGAACCAGGAAACATTCGATGACGTAATCATCGACAAAGACTTGATTAACGGAGTAGATTTCATGATCGAAGGTCAGATTGTGGAAGTTGTTTCCGATGCATCTACAGATACTGTTCTTTTTGCTGACATGCCTACCAAAGTACAGTTGAAAGTAACTTATACAGAACCGGGTGTAAAAGGCGATACCGCTACAAACACATTGAAACCGGCTACCGTGGAATCTGGTGCAGAAGTTCGTGTTCCGTTATTCATCAATGAAGGCGAAATCATCGAAATCAACACAACAGACGGTTCTTACGTAGGACGTATCCGTGAATAATATTTATATATTGTAAGGGCGGTTTTATGGACTGCCCTTCTATTTTTTCTTATCCAAAACATATCACTATGAAAATAAAAGAATGGGCAGCAGAAGACCGCCCGCGCGAAAAAATGTTACTCAAAGGTGTCGCCTCTCTCAGTGATGCCGAACTTTTAGCCATCCTCATCAGTTCGGGTAACAGCAATGAAACAGCCGTACAGCTATCGCAGCGTATCCTCAACACGGCAGACAATAATCTGAATGCATTGGCTAAACTGACAATCCGGGAACTGATCTCCGGATTCAAAGGTATCGGTGAAGCGAAAGCGATCACAATATGTGCTGCACTCGAGCTCGGCAAACGCCGCAACCTGTCCGATCCGGTCCTGCGCCAGTCGATCCGGAGCAGCCACGACGCCTACTCTTTGTTTCACCCCTTGCTCTGCGATTTACCTCACGAAGAATTATGGATTGCCCTGACAAACCGGGCCGGAAAAGTGATCGGCAAAACCCGGATCAGCCAGGGAGGAACGGCCGAAACCTCCGCCGACCTGCGTATCATACTGAAAACGGCTATCAACGGACTGGCTGCCGGCATTATTCTCTGCCATAATCATCCTTCAGGAAACACTCACCCGAGTTCGCAGGATGACTCCCTGACCAAACGCCTGCATAAGGCCGCCGAATTACTTGAAATAAACTTATTAGACCATATCATCCTTGCCGACGGCAGCTACTTCAGTTATGCAGACGAAGGACGGCTTTGAGGAATTGAAAATTAAGAATTGAAAATTGAAAATTAAATGAGAGACGATAAGGGTGAACAAGAGGGACTTGCAGAGTGTTTTCTTATAAATTTTCAATTTTCAATTTTCAATTCTCAATTATTTAGTAAGTTTGCATTCAAATTAAAAGAAGATGAACAACGAATTCCTCCAAACAGAAGAAGCGATTGTCGCCATGCTGAAAACGGTATATGATCCGGAAATACCGGTCAACGTATTCGATCTCGGCCTGATTTACAAAGTAGATATAGACGACGAAAAGAACGTCCGCATAGATATGACCCTGACGGCTCCGAATTGCCCGGCCGCCGATTTTATTCTGGAAGATGTCCGCATGAAAGTGGAATCGGTAGATGGTGTGAACAACGTGGAAGTCAACCTCGTATTCGAACCGGAATGGGATAAGGATATGATGTCGGAAGAAGCGAAACTCGAACTAGGTTTCCTATGAATACATCCCGGAAGAAATATATTTTGCCTCGGACGCCCATTTGGGCGCCCGTTTTCATAAAGACCCGCTGGCCGTTGAGAAAAAGTTGGTGCGTTGGCTCGACAGCATCAAAGACGAAGCTATGGCAATCTATTTTCTGGGAGATATGTTCGACTACTGGTACGAATATAAATATGTAGTACCCAAAGGATTTACCCGTTTCCTCGGTAAGCTGGCCGAATTATCGGACAGCGGCATAGAAATCCATATTTTTATCGGCAACCACGACATCTGGATGTTCGATTACCTGCCAATGAAATCGGTGCAGTGATCCATCGGGACGTATTGACGACCGATCTGCTGGGCAAACGTTTCTTTCTCGGCCATGGCGACGAGGTGGACTACCGCAGCAAAGCCTTCCGTTTTATCCGTGCCCTTTTCCGTAACAAATTCTGCCAGTGGCTTTATGCCGGCATTCATCCTCGCTGGACTTTCGGTTTTGCCCTAGGCTGGTCACTGAGCAGTCGTAAAAGCGGACTGGAAAAAGAAGATGCATTGAAATATAAAGGTGAAGCGGCAGAATATCTCGTCCTTTTTGCCAAAGACTATCTGAAAACACATCCGGACATCAATTTCTTTATTTTCGGCCATCGTCATATCATGCTCGACCTGATGCTTTCACGCACCTCCCGCCTGCTGATCGCCGGCGACTGGATGACACTCTTTTCTTATATCGTATGGGATGGGGAAAACCTGTTCCTTGAACAGTTCGAACTAATTGAAGATTAAAAAAACTGCCCCAACCGGTGTCAGAGCAGTCTAAACACTAATCCTGTGTTTTGTAAGCTGTGAGGATTAGTTATTATTAACCGGATGCAAGTTACACAGTTTTCTCTAATTATAGACAAAAACAAGAGGATTATTTTTCCGAAGTATTACCGGATAGAATAAAATTGCGTATCAACCCAATGATTACCAAGAAATAAAAAATAGTCATCGGTACTCCCAGATAATGAATCAATGTCTCGTTGAGCGAAGTACAAAGTGCATAAGAAAAGAAAGAGACAATAGGAATCCCCACTGCATAATAGAATTTCCGGGGGAAATACAACATATAAACAACGGCCAGCAAATCACCCGCATACATATATCGTTCATGCATTCCCGGCAAAATAAAAGGAAAAACCACAGCCGAAAGCAATGCCAACTGAACCAAATACTCGTTCGTCAAATTAACCGGACGTTTCCAGGCCAGATATCCACCCCCTATTAACGCGAACAAAAAAGTAAACAGTATTCCTATCCATTTTACCGGTTCGTAGTAATCATTGCTGATCCACATATAAATATTGGGAAACTGTAAAGAAAGTTCCTCATAATGCGATGACTGTTTTATAAACACAGACAACAAATCCACCAATGGCCGACCGGCTATATAAGAAGGAAGAAGCGATACCAGATAAACAGCAGGAATCAACAAAAAATAATACCATTTAATCCTGTTCCTCAGCAACAAAACAAAGAAAAAAGGAAAGAGAAGTACAGCCTGTAATTTAAAGGAAAAAGAAATCCCCAGAAACAAAACGGAAAGAAGCGAGCGCTTCTTCATCACAAAATAAATACTCCCCAACAGGAAAGAGACATAAATTGAGTCACATTGAGCCCAGTAAGAACTATTAATAAGGACTGTCGGAAGAAGCGGCACCACAGCAAACGCACACCATCTCACCCAATTTTCCTTATATTTCTGATAAGCAATCGCCCCCACAAACCAGGCAGCCACATACTCAAAGAGAACAGACAACAATTTAATCCCCACTAAAGGAGCTACCCCAAGCTTAGCTATCAGTAATAAAAAATACAGATAAGCCGGTGTGTAATTAGCAAACGGATAACGGAAAGCCTCAAAATAACCGTTCGACTTGATAAATTCCACCCACGGCAGAAGGAAAAAAGTATAATCCCCCGGTTGAGGGTAAAAAGGAAGCATACATAATTTTACTACTATGCCGAACAAAATCAACAAAACCAGAAACTTTTTGTTTCTGAAAAGAGAAAACAAAAAAGAGATAATTTTCTGCATAATAGTAGTCTTTAATGAAAAGACCGGAGAAAAGCTTTTACACCCTTCCTCGGTCTTTATCAATTACCAATATTTATTTACCTAATATATCCATTGTATCGGAAGCGATCATATATTCTTCGTCAGTCGGCACAACGATAATTGTAACTTTACTGTCCGGAGTGCTGATCACCATTTCTTCACCACGCATACCTTCGTTCTTTTCAACATCGATCTTCATGCCCATGAATTCCATGTCTTCACATACAACACGACGAGTAGCCCATTGGTTTTCACCTACACCACCAGTCCATACCAGGATATCGCAACCGCCCATAGCAGCAGCATACGCACCGATATATTTCTTGATGCGGTAGTTATAAATATTCAATGCCATGATAGCACGTTTATCTCCTTCGGCAACAGCAGCTTCGATTTCACGCATATCGGAAGAAATACCGGAAAGTCCCTGTACACCGCTCTGTTTGTTGATCAGATCAGACAAACCTTTGGCATCCAGTTTTTCCTTATCCATGATAAATGCAAGTGCACCGGCATCTACATCACCACAACGGGTTCCCATCAGCAAACCTTCTACCGGAGTCAGTCCCATAGAAGTATCTATACTCTTACCGTTTTTAACAGCTGCGATAGAACCACCGTTACCTACGTGAGCCGTAATGATACGCTGTTCTTCGTAAGGAACACCCAAGATATCGCAAGCACGTTTTGATACATAGCGATGGCTGGTTCCGTGGAAGCCATAACGACGGATACCATATTTCTTATACAAAGAATAAGGCAGACCGTACATATAAGCATAATCCGGCATTGTCTGATGGAAAGCTGTGTCGAACACACCTACTTGACGGATTCCCGGAATCAATGCGCTCATGGCACGGATACCTTTCAGGTTTGGCGGATTATGAAGCGGTGCCAAGTCGATGCACTCAACCATTTTACCGATCACTTCCGGAGTAATTTCCACACTACTGCTGAATGCTTCACCACCGTGTACCACACGATGACCTACAGCATCAATTTCGTTAAACGACTTGATACAGCCGTATTTATCGTCAGTCAGCACACTCAGGATGAACTCGATAGCTGCATTGTGTTCAGGCATTTCTTTTTCGAGAATCACTTTCTTGCCATCCGGCTGAGTGAATTTCAGGAAAGAACCCGGCAAACCCAGTTTCTCTACGCCGCCCTGTGCCAGTACTTCGTGTGTGTCCATATTGAACAGCTTGTACTTAACAGACGAGCTTCCGCAATTTAATACTAATATCTTCATATCTTTCTTGTTGTGTCTTTTTACTTTTTAGCAGCTTTTAAGCCGATAGACTGATTGCTGGCGATAGCAACCATCTTATAAATATCATCTACTGAACAACCGCGTGACAGGTCATTAACAGGAGCAGCCATACCCTGAAGGATCGGGCCTACAGCTTCTGCGTCACCCAAACGCTGAACCAGTTTATAAGCAATATTACCTACTTCCAGTGTCGGGAATACCAGTACGTTAGCCTTTCCTGCCACTTCGCTGCCCGGAGCCTTCAATGAAGCAACCGATTCTACCAAAGCTGCATCCGACTGCAATTCGCCGTCGATCTTCAGTTCCGGAGCCATTTCTTTTGCCAGACGGGTAGCCTCAACTACTTTGTCTACCATTTCATGAGAAGCACTGCCTTTTGTAGAGAAGCTCAACATAGCCACACGCGGTTCAACACCAACGATATCGCGGGCTGTTGCAGCTGTTGCTACAGCGATACTTGCCAGTTCCGGAGCAGTAGGATTCGGCATTACGGCACAGTCGGCAAAAACCAAAAGACCTTCTTTACCGTATTCCGGTTTCTTTGTAAACATAAGGAATGCACCTGATACGCAACTCATGCCCGGAGCAGTCTTGATGATCTGCAAAGCAGGACGAAGCACGTTACCTGTCGTATTCTGCGCACCGGCAATTTCACCGTCGGCATCACCGGCCTTGATCATCAGGCAGGCAAGGAACAAAGGATCTTCTACCATAACGGCTGCCTTTTCAGGAGTCATGCCTTTTTTCTGGCGCAATTGGAAAAGCAGGTCGGCGTAAGCGGCTTTCTTTTCATGATTTTTGGGGTCAACAATAGTAGCCTGTCCGATGTGGTTTAGACCGTAGTTTGCTGCCAGAGAAGAAATCTCGGCAGGATTTCCGATCAAAATGATGTCAGCAACTCCATCGGCCAATAAACGGTCGGCGGCTTTTAATGTTCTTTCTTCTGTTCCTTCGGGAAGAACAATGCGCTGCTTGTCAGCTTTAGCGCGTGCAATAATCTCTTGCATTAAATCCATAGCGGAAGATATTTTTATAGAATTTAGTAATTGCTACTGTTTGCGGATACAAAAGTAGACAAAATGCAACATAGAGTTTGCAAAAAGTGCAAAAGAATTGCATCCCGACCTGCCACTTTCAGAACATTTAACAGTAATTCACTACTTCACGCTCTCCGGAAAGGATTTGCTGGAGTTCTTCGGCTGAGATATTGATTGCCAGCCTGCCGTTATGAGCCACAGATATCTTGCCGCGTTCTTCCGATACGATAATAATCAAAGCATCCGTCTCCAGCGACATTCCCAGTGCCGAACGATGGCGTAAACCCAGGTCTTTCGGCAGATTGGCGTTCTGCGCAACCGGCAGGATACAGCCGGCAGCCTTGATCCTTCCGTCCGCTATGATCATGGCACCATCATGCAAAGGACTGTTTTTGAAGAAGATATTTTCTATCAAACGGGCATTCACATCAGCATTGAACATTTCGCCGGTATGTTCATAAACCGACAGGTCTACATCTTGTTGGATAACGATCAGGGCACCGGTCTTTTTACGCGCCATATTCATACAGGCCAGAACCACCGGAGCGACAAACTTACCTTCACTCTCCTTATCCGCTCCTCTTTTTGAAAACAGTTTCCCCAGAAACTTCCAGCCGCGGTGCGAACCGAGGGCCAGCAGGAAACGCCTGATTTCATCCTGAAACAATATAACCAGTACGACAAAACCGACACTGATAAACTTATCCAGTATGGCACCCATCAAACGCATTTCCAACACCTGCGAAACCAGGATCCATACAACAATAAACGAAACGACCCCGCTAAAGATAGCCAGCGTGCCCGAACTTTTCATCAGTTTGTATGTCTGATAAAGGAAGAAGGCTACCAGCAGTACATCGATCAGGTCTTTTATTCCGAAATGCATCCACATAATATTATGAGTTGATAGTTGACAATTGACAGTTAACAGTTTTGGTGACCAGCTTCACCGCTTCTACAGCAGCTTTCACATCATGAACGCGAAGAATATCGGCTCCGTTTATCAGTGCCAGCGTATTCAGTACCGTAGTTCCGTTCAGGCTGTCGGCAGGCGTTCCTCCCAGGAAACGGTAGATCATACTTTTGCGGGATATACCGACTAAAAGAGGAAGATCGAACACGCCGAACTCCTGTAAACGATTCATCAAAAGGTAATTCTGATCGACCGTTTTACTGAAACCGAACCCTGGGTCAAGGATAATATCGTTTACCCCCAGCAAACGAAGTTCACGTACTTTCGATGCGAAATACAGCATGATCTCTTCCATCATATCCGTATAACCGGTATGCTGCTGCATTGTTTGGGGAGTTCCGCGCATATGCATCATAATATAAGGAACATTCAGCTCGGCAACAGTACCGAACATAGCCGGATCCAATTCGCCGCCCGATATATCGTTTATGATGGCAACACCATAATCCTCCACACATTTACGGGCCACATCAGCACGAAATGTATCGACCGATACGACAGCCTCCGGATAATGTGCGTTCAATATCTTTAAGGCAAAAGCCAGCCGTTCCATCTCTTCTTCCGGCGAAACCTCCTCTGCATCGGGACGGGACGAATATCCGCCGATATCAATGATCTGACCGCCTTCCGACAATATAGCCCGTATGCGTTCTTCAATATCTGCTTCCGTTTGTTTACGGCTTCCGGCATAAAAAGAATCAGGGGTAACATTCAGAATCCCCATCACTACCGGAGTAGAGAGCGACATGAGTGTTCCCTTAATATTGAGCGTTTTATCTGACATTTCAATTTTATATTTCCAGCAAAGATACACGATTATCACTGAAATCTTCCCTCTTCATTCCTCATTCTTCATTTAATTACTACTTTTGCTCTCTAATAATCAGCAAACGAAAGAAAGCTATGAGTATTTCAGAACTGTATGAATTATTTATACACCATCCGAAAATAACGACAGACAGTCGCAATTGTCCGCGTGGTTCCATCTTTTTCGCCCTGAAAGGGGAAAAATTTGACGGAAACCAATATGCAGAAAAGGCACTGGCTACAGGTTGCTCTTATGCCGTGATCGATAACCCGGACTATGTCACAGGCGAACGCACCATCCTGGTCGACAATGCATTGACGGCCTTACAGCAATTGGCACACCGCCATCGTAAAGCATTAGGTATTCCCATTATCGGTATTACCGGGACAAATGGGAAAACAACCACCAAAGAATTACTGGCGGCCGTATTATCCACCAAGTTCAACCTGCTTTATACCGAGGCAACCTGAACAATCATATCGGTGTCCCCCTGACCTTGCTTCGACTAACACACGATCATGAGATGGCTGTTATCGAAATGGGCGCCAGTCATCCGGGAGACATCAAGGAGCTGGCGGAGATCGTTTTGCCGAACTACGGTATCATTACCAACGTCGGACGCGCCCATCTGGAAGGTTTCGGTTCCTTTGAAGGCGTCGTAAAAACAAAAGGGGAATTGTACGACTATATCCGCCGCACAAAGGGAAAGATATTTATAAAGAAAGAAAATAAAGACCTGCAGGGGATAGCTAAAGGGATCGAACAAATCACTTACGGAGCAGACGATACTTCGTTCGCTTCAGGTCATGTGATCAGCTGTAACCCGTTCCTCACTTTCGACTGGAAACAACAGGGAAAAATTCATACTGTAGATACACACCTGATCGGGGCATATAATCTGGATAATGTACTTGCCGCCGTCGCCATAGGCCGTTACTTTAAAATTCCGGCAGAACGCATCAGCCGTGCCATTGCCGCTTACGAGCCGACAAACAACCGGTCGCAGCTAAAAGAAACAGCAAGCAACACCTTACTGATCGATGCTTACAACGCAAACCCAAGCAGCATGAAAGTTGCGTTAGAGAACTTTACAGCCATGCCGGTATCCCCTAAAGCCGTCATTTTGGGTGACATGCGTGAACTGGGGCCGGCTAGCGACGAATTGCATGCCGAAGCGATAGAAGAAATCAAAGCCGGAAAATTCGATAAAGTATTCCTCTGCGGAGAACATTTCCAAAAAGCAGGCAAAGACTTTGCCACCTATGCCACAACAGAGGAATTGATCGACGCATTAAAAGCCAACCCGTTAAAAGGATACCATATCCTGATCAAAGGTTCACACGGGATGGCATTGGAAAAGACAATAGAAGTTCTATAATAACTTTCTGTCCTGTTCGCTTGCCGACAATTGTCGGCAGGCCTGCTCACAATTATCGACAGGTTTGCTCATAATTGTCGACAAGCCTGTCCATAATTATCGGCAGCCAATATGATCAAGTAGTTCCTTCCTCCTGATTATCCATAAACAATACCTTCTTCAGCTTCTGATACAGGAAAGACAATACGAGCAGGATGACTCCCAGCATGATAAATACAATGATCTTACCAACCGTTGGCAGTAACCACAGATCGACAATGACCAGCTTCAAGAGGACAAGACCGAAAACAACCAGACTGATCATACGCAATATTTTCAGATGCAAACGCATCCCCAACGCCATCAGGATAAATCCGGCAATGCTTAAAGAAATGGACAATGCCGCACTCGATTCATTCTGCAAACCGGTCAGATATAACATATTATTAACCGCTACCGCCAACAGGACCGTTGAGATAACCGCAATAAACGAAGTCATCTTATCCGAACTCTTCCGTCTGAAATCAAATGAAGCATAATACCATTTGGCAAACAAAGACAGATGAGCGATCAAAACCACCAATACACCCCATTGTAACAAAGACAAAGAGGTATAACCCGAATCATTCGCCTTTGCAGACAACCAAAGAAAGAAACCTGCGGAAAATCCCGCCAATATAGCATAAACAGTCGCACAACGTTCTATCGGAAACCGCTTTCTCATACCGACCTGCACCAAAAACAATGTCAAACTACTGAAAGCCAGGCAGGAACAGTCAGACAACGATTCAAAAACAATATTCCTATGAAAATCTACGATAAACGACAGATATACGATACCGCAACCGGCAAACAAAGCGATCACACTGAAAGGTATATATTTCAGACTCGTAGCCTGCCGGAACAATTCTTTTTCACGTTCCATCAACCAGGAAAATACCCCAAAAGCCAAACCGGCAAAAAGACCGGTCATAAACGTTCCGTTCATCAGCAAAGGTTCAGTCATACCAGCTACCAGCACATCTTCGATATCCATCAGGAAAGATATGATCGTCAGAAAAACAAGAATGATAGTAAAGTATTCATAAACGGGAAAACGGAACTTTATAAATATCCATAGCAAAACAACCATCTCCGTTGCCCAAAGCAACGTAATAAACGTTCCATCCAGCTGGATCGGTATGGTAATGGAGACAAATGCCAGCGCCATCCCGATCAGTGCCGTAAACAGGAAACCGGCATCCGATTGCCTGCTGCGTATCACAAAAGCAATACAGGCATTCACCAATGCAATAAATAAGGTAACCGCCCCTTTCAGGTTATAAGCAAGTTGTAAATCTTTCAGATACCACAGCGCAAAATAGAGAAAGAAGAAATTATTCAAGACCACAACGATCATTAACGGCTGATTCACCTTCCTGTTATCCGTACGTAGTACCGAAACAACCGGCAACAGGAAAATCAGATAATATAAGGTAGAGAAAAGCAACATATGAACCAATTGCGTACTCCGGGCAATATCCAGATCGGCCACCAGTGAATAACCGAGCATGATCACATAGGTCGCCACAAAACAGATCAGCGGCAGTTCGCCCCACTTCTTATACAACGACAATCCGAACATTCCCATATTCAGAATCGTCATATAAGTGAACAACACCAGATAATTCCCCATCCCGTCACTCACCAGGAAAGGAGCAATAAAACCACCGATCAGCGCAATAACCGCCAACTCCCGCCGGTCATACAATACAGAGAGAAGCGACATAAAGACCGTCAGCACCACCAGTATGATAAAAGCAGCCGTCTGACTGAACAATCCATAATAATGATAAGCTATCCCCACCGTTACATAGAAGATGGCAAATGCACCGCCTGCCAGCAGGGAGCTGAACGTACGGTATGTATTTTTAAGCCTTTGTGATAAAAACAGTAACCCTCCGCCAACTACAAATCCGAGTACTGTACGAAACAGTTCATTGATCCAGTTCTTGTCGATCGCATATTTGACAAACAATCCCATACCGACCACCAGCACCAGGATACCGATCTTCCCAAACAGATTCTCTCCGATATATTTCTCATAATTGACTTTTTTCTTTTCTTCGACAAGTCCGAATGGCTTGATCTGCGGTTTAGGGACAACCTTTTTATCTCCAATGCCGACGGACGGAACGGTCTCTTCAGGTTTACTTTCAACCGGCTTTTCTACAACAGGAGTCACTTCCGTCGCCTTTTCCACAGGTTTCTCTACCAGCCTTTCCGCGATCTCTTCGCCCACTTTCCCAACAACCTCCTCAACCTGCTTTTCATCGGACGATGTTGTTACCGCCTGCTGTCTCCTGAGTTCTTCCAACTGAGTCTCGATATACTTTCGCAAACTATACAGATCTTTCCGCAAGGAATCCATATGAGTATTCATCTTACTTATGTGCGAATAGAGGCTGATCCATACAACGACGATCAGTATGACAAGCAGTGTTTCCATGATCTTAATTTAATGAACGCAACTAAGATACGGATTAATTTAAATTACAGGCTATCCATAATCCTTCTTTGTTTCTCAAAAAACAAAATACGCTGTTGTTCACCGCTGACCGATATCATAGTAGAGGCTTTCAGCAATGACTGAAGCCAGTTACGGACAATCTCATACGCCTTTTCATCCTGCGAAACAACCGTATTCAAAATAAATGCCCGAATAATACTTATCCGGTAATTTTGCGAATCCAGATAACTGTAACTGGCATCAAAATTAATATTCGAAATATAGAACGAAACCGGATTACCAGTCTCGCTATACATACCATGGGTTGCCAGTAGTTCCATATTATTCAGGAAACGGAATAAATCCTGTTTTAAAAGACGGATATTTTCAGTATCTATCAGTTGAATACTGCGACAATACAATATATCATTCACGATATATTGGAAAATCAGAGGGTCCCAGATGTAAGTAGTTTTTCCGATATGCTTCGATTCTGCGGCGGTAACCCGCTGCACTTCCAGTAATTTCGCCGAAGGTTCTATATCTCTGAAATGAACCGCTTTATCCGAATGACCGTACTGGTTATACCATTTACAGAGATAAAAACGGGTTATATAATCGTAATCAAGCAAGAAAGTAGCAGGAAGAACATTCATACACTCCACCCCGCAGGAAGACGGATCGGTGCCGGCTTCCCGCAACCGTTCGTTATACATTTCCCACATTTTAAAATCATCCTCTATCGGTTCTACATACTCCACCAGACTCAGCTGATAAGGACGACTCTTTGCCGCACATCCTCCGACCAGATTATCCAACGAGACCCCAAACTTATTGCAGATCGCAGCTATCTCTGCAAAAGAAAAAGCCACATCGCCCCTCATACGGCGGTACACAGCTTCTCTTTCTATACACAGTAAATCAACCAAAGCATTGGTCAGGGTCGCTTTATGTGGCATTTTCTCTCTGATCGCGCTGATTAACTTTTCGTAAATCAGGTCTTTACTCATAATAACAATTTTAATGATTGCCAGTAGACAAAAATAATAAAAATAAAGAACCATTCCTACCAATACTCATTTTTGACTACTTTTGTACATTTATAAACAATATAATAATATGCACGATCTTTGTTGTATAGGTCATATCACACTGGATAAAATTGTGACCCCTAAAAATACAGTACACATGGCGGGAGGAACCGCTTTTTACTTCTCCCATGCAATCAAACATTTCAACGACATCGATTATTCGTTGATCACGCTTTAGCCGAATCGGAGATGAAAGAGGTTGATAAGTTACGGTCGGAAGGAATCGATGTGGCGGTTATGCCCAGCAAACATTCCGTTTATTTCGAGAACATCTACGGAGAGAACCAGGATAACCGCACGCAGCGGGTTCTGGCGAAAGCAGACCCGTTCACAGTCGATTATCTGAAAGATATACAGGCCAAGATCATTCATCTGGGAAGCCTCCTGGCTGACGATTTCTCACTGGATGTCGTGAAATACATGGCAGGAAAAGGACTTGTATCCGCCGACTCTCAGGGTTATCTCCGCGAAGTCCGTGATAAAAAAGTCTACGCTGTCGACTGGACAGAAAAGGAAGAAGCATTAAAATATATCCATTTCCTGAAAGCAAACGAACATGAAATGGAAGTGCTCACAGGCCACGACGATATTGTCGGCGCTGCATTGAAAATGTATGAATGGGGAGTAAAAGAAGTACTGATCACTTTGGGCAGCCTGGGCTCTGTTATATACGATGGGAAAACATTCCATAAAATACCGGCCTACAAACCAAGAGAAGTGGTTGATGCCACCGGCTGTGGCGACACTTATATGACCGGTTACCTGTATCAGCGTGCCAAAGGTGCTTCCATAGATGAAGCCGGCCGTTTTGCCGCCGCCATGTCCACCATCAAGATCGAAGCCTCCGGCCCTTTCAGCGGAAGCAAAGAAGATGTCATCCATTGCATGGAGACGGCGGAACAAAGGTTTCCGGAAATTTAGAAATAATTGAGCTATCCAACTGTCAAAGTGACTCATCTGTTACAGGTTCATTTGCCGTCTGCTTTAGCTGACGGTTTACAAGCTGATTCTTTTTTGGCTTTAGCCACATTTCTCCCAGATAGAGAGTTTTAAGAAATGGGACTAAAGTCCAAAGAGATAAATACTTTATTAGTCCGTCAGCTAAAGCAGACGGCAAATGAACCTGTAATAGCCAAGTGACATTGATGACGGGATAGTTCATTTTTGATAAAAATTGAATTATCTAAACGCCTTGCTGAACGTGGTCATCAACAGAATACAAAGTCCCAGCAAGCCGACCACCATATAAGCATATTCCATATTGAAAGCCTGTGAGATTGCTCCGATCAGTAATGGTGCGACAAGCGAACCGATAAAACTGATACTTGATAGAATGGTAAGCGCAATCCCCACCGGTGTTTTCGACTTTGCCCCGACAAGGCTATAAATAGTAGGAACCATACTCGAAATCCCCAATCCGACCAACATAAATCCGAATGAGTTGACAATCACCTTCAAGGCCATCGAATCAACTGTGCTGCCTAATAAGGCGGAAGTAAAGAACCCGATAAAAATAAAAGCGCCGGACAACTGCAACACCCGTTGCTTTCCCCATATACGGTACGCATAATTAGCCAGGAAGCGACCGACAGTCATCATCACCATAAACACCAGAAAACCAATCTGCAATGATTTAGGCACCTGCAAAACCGATTCAAAATAGACACCGCTCCAGTCGAACATCGCACTCTCAACCACCAAAGCGAACAAACCGACCAGTCCCAACTTAATCAGCAACATCTCCGGCTTCTTTATATATTGCCATTTCTCCGACTTATCTTCTACAGCTTCCTCCTTCACATCTGCTGTAGATACATCATCCTGCAAATACCTGCGGCTCACCATGGTAAGCAACAGTATCAATGCAGCTATCAACGTAAAATGCCAGAACGGAGTAATATCCGAAACGATCATAATAAAACCGATCAACGCCCCCAGACAGGCAGCCAGACTCCATCCCCCATGAAAAGAAGCCATGATCGTCCGCCCGTAAAGTCGCTCTATCCCGATCCCCTGTGTATTCAACGATATATCACACAGATTCCAGAACACACCGAAACAAAACAGAAACACCCCAAGCATATAAATATTCAATGCCGTCCCAATCGCAAATAGAGAAAGGGCATATCCCATAATACTGATCTGCACCATAATACGACTTCCCAGCTTCGACACCAGATAACCCGCCAGCGGGATCGCCACAAACTTCCCCACCGGAATCATAAACAGCACAATCCCCCAATACAGAGCATCATTCACCGTAAAAATCTCCTTAATATCAGGAATACGACTCGCCCAACTTGAAAAGCAAAGCCCCTGAGCAAGAAAAAAAGAAAGAACCGCAAAACGTATATGTTCTTTCGAATAAGCTACATGGTTATTAGAATCCATTTCGTCAGATATTTATTGAACAGACAAATATACTCATTAGAACAGGAAATAACAGAAAAAAAGGTATGTTTGTACTAAATCCAAAAGACATGAAAACCAGAATACTAATTATCTTCCTGTTGTTTTTCTGCAAAACCTTGCTTTCAGGACAAACGATTGCAGAACGAATAACACCTCCCGAAGGATATGTCCGAACAGAGGTTGCAACAAATTCTTTTGCCGCATATCTCCGTCAGCTACCTCTGCAACCGGAAGGAAGCAAGGTTCTGCTTTATAATGGAGAGACAAAGTTTAACCAACTAGCTGCTTATGCCGTCGTCGATCTGGATATCGGGAAACGTGACCTTCAGCAGTGTGCCGATGCCGTTATCCGGCTGAGGGCGGAATATCTTTACGGACAGAAACAGTATGCAGCCATCCACTTCAATTTCACGAACGGATTCAATGCCGAATATACCAAATGGGCAAAGGGCAACCGCATCCGTGTGAACGGCAATACGGTGTCGTGGTATCCATCCAAAGGCGAAGATTATTCCTATAAAACATTCCGTTCCTATCTGGATATGGTATTTTCCTATGCAGGAACAGCCTCCCTATCGAAAGAACTGGCTCCGGTCAATTACCAGGATATGAAGATAGGTGACGTATTTATCCAGGGCGGTCACCCGGGGCATGCCGTTATTGTCGTCGATATAGCCGTTCACCCAAAGACAAAAAAGAAAGTATTCCTGCTGGCACAAAGTTATATGCCTGCCCAGCATATCCATATACTGACCAATCCGGTAAACTGGAAGAAATCCCCCTGGTACGAACTGAGCGACTCGGATGACGAAAAAGTTTATACCCCGGAATGGGTATTCAATAAAAAAGATCTGAAACAATTCAAATAAAAAAGCATTCCAAAAGTAACTACATATCAACGCCTTACATTTAAATATATTATTTTTCTCATTTATTATTCAATAAAGATGCAGCCTTTTTGCAGCTTCTATCATCTTATTAGTCGTACATAATTTATTAACACTAAAATAAAAGAAAAAATGAAGAAGACGTTGAAATGGTCGCTTATGATGATGTTAGCAGTAGTTGGTTTAACTTTTGCTTCTTGCAGTGATGATGATGACACTCCTACAGTAGGAACTGTAGAAGATGTTAATGGCGAATTTACAGGAAAGATGACTTATGCAGAATCTAAGGCAGAGGCAGAAGCTGATCCTACTGCTACAGAATTAGAACTGAAAGTAGCAAATGACTCAATCATTTTTAATAAGTTTCCTTATGAAGCATTAGCTGCCAAAATTGTTGGAGAAGAAAATGTTCCAGGTATTGTTGAATTGGTAAAAGATTTGGAATATAAGATCAATTACACAGCTACAATGAATGCAGCAAAGGATTCTGTTATAATCACATTAAAACCGACAGCATTGAAAATTGAAGCTGCTGCAGTTGAAGTTACTATTGAAGCAGAAAAAACAGCTTCTTATGCCATCAAAGATAAAAATCTGAAATTCGACATAAAAGCAGCCAACGTAAAAGTAGGTGGAACAGACCTCCCTGGTTGGACTCCGATGGACTTGTCTTTCGATATGAAGAAGAAATAAGACTAATTCTATCCAATATAAACGGAGGATGTTTCATTGAAAGCATTCTCCGTTTTTGTATTCCAACAACAGGTCCTATATAATATATGTATAGCGCGTCAAACTTTTCTCTCCTTCTTTCCGCAACAGATTACTATCAACCGCCTCTTTTAAGTCCCTGCTGGCCGTAGCTGTTGATAACTCTTTAAAATATCTCAGATAGTCTTTACGAGTAAAAGAAGCATCTGCTATATAATCCTTAAACAAAGCAATTCTGTCACGCCCCGTAAGTGTTACATTCTGCGATTGCAGTAATTCTTCGAGCGACTCTTCTACTATTCTCAGCATAAATTCAACAAAGACAGTAGACTCCCCTTGTCTGTCAGCAATAGCCAAAATCCGATAATACTCTTCCTGATTTTCTTTAATGAGAGACTCTACCGGCAAATATTCAAACACCGGATTATACTTCATCAAAATAGCACTTTGCCACAAACGTCCCATTCTTCCGTTTCCATCAAGAAACGGATGGATAAATTCAAACTCATAATGGAAAACACAACTCTTGACAAGCAATATTTCATCCTCATTCTCCAAATAACCGAACAAGTCATTCAACAGCGATTTAACAAGAGTCCCTGAGGGAGCAACATGTGCCAACTGTTTTCCTTTCATGATGCCAACAGATTTATTCCTCAGCCTGCCAGCATTTTCTACCAGACCATCCATCAATATCCGGTGCGCCTCACATAAGGATTCTATGCTAAAAGGATCAAAAAGGGCAATATTTTCATAAACACGAATTGCATTTTTCACTTCGGTAATATCTTTTAATGGAGCTATTACACGTTTCTTTTCCAATAAAGCCGTAACCTGATCGAATGTTAACGTATTTCCTTCAATAACAAGAGAAGAGTGAATTGTGCGTATCCTGTTCCTTTTTCTTAGCTCAGTAGGAGGCCTATGCAAACGGACCGCTTTAATTTCACCCAGTTTTTCTGAAATAGAAGCGACTTTAGCCAATATATAAGGTGTTATTTTATAAGGAGGTTTCATTGTGATAGTATCATTTGATAGTATCAAAGGTAAGAAATATATTTATATAAACATAAAAAATCTCCTTCCTGTATACGAATTAACATGTAACCGGAAGGAGATTCTTATATTCAACAATCTTTTCAGGATTGGTCTACTACAATTTCTCTTTCAAATAATGCCCTGTATAAGATTCCGGGCACAAGGCCACCTCTTCCGGCGTTCCGACACAAACCAGAT
This sequence comes from Parabacteroides sp. AM58-2XD, assembly GCF_003463685.1. Taxonomy (NCBI): domain Bacteria; kingdom Pseudomonadati; phylum Bacteroidota; class Bacteroidia; order Bacteroidales; family Tannerellaceae; genus Parabacteroides; species Parabacteroides sp. AM58-2XD. Next base: position 24,239 of record NZ_QSDP01000043.1, on the reverse strand, counting down.
AACCGCCGGCGTTACCTCCTTCCGGTCCTAAATCGATCAGGTAGTCGGCACATTTGATTACGTCCATGTTATGTTCGATGATCACTACCGTATGTCCTTTATCGATCAGCGCGTTAAATGCTTTCAGCAGGGTCTTTATATCATGGAAGTGCAAACCCGTAGTCGGTTCGTCGAATACGAACAAAGTCGGCTGCTGCTTTTCCTGCCCCAGGTAATAGGCCAACTTCACACGTTGGTTCTCACCGCCGGACAAAGTCGAAGAAGTCTGTCCCAGTTTGATATACCCCAGGCCGACATCCTGCAACGGCTTCAACCTTTTGACGATCTTCTTTTCCTGCGAACCGGTATGTGCTTCGAAGAACTCGATTGCCTGGTTGACAGTCATTTCCAGCATATCATAGATATTCACACCATGATATTCCACATCCAGCACGTCCTGTTTGAAACGCTTTCCATGGCAGCTTTCGCATTCCAGCGTGATATCCGCCATAAACTGCATTTCCACCGTGATACGACCGTCCCCTTTACATTCTTCACAGCGTCCGCCTTCCTTATTAAAAGAGAAATAGGCAGACGTATATCCCAGCTGTTTTGCCAGCGGCTGTTCACCGAACAGTTTACGGATCTCGTCGTAAGCACCGATATAAGTCACCGGATTCGAACGCGAACTCTTACCGATCGAGTTCTGGTCGACAAACTCGATCCCCTGTATCATCTTCATATCACCTTCCAGGCCGGAACAATCCACCATCAGCCGGGCCGCATCATCCAGATAATGCTTTACCCCTTCGTAAAAGATATCCCGCACCAGCGAACTCTTTCCCGAACCGCTGACACCGGTAACAACCGTCATTACGTTCAACGGAAATTTCACATCCACCCCTTTCAGGTTATTCTTACGGGCCCCTTTCACCTCTATATAATTATTCCACAGGCGGCGGAAAGCGGGAACTTCAATCTTATCTTCACCGGTCAGATAACGGACCGTATAACTGTCGCTGCTGGTTTGCAGGTTATTCACATCCCCCTGGTAGACCACTTCACCCCCCAGACGTCCCGCCTTCGGACCTATATCTATAATATAATCGGCCGAACGGATAATATCCTCGTCATGTTCCACCACGACCACCGTATTACCCAACGCCTGTAACTGACGCAACACCTTTATCAGCAAATCGGTATCTCTCGAATGCAACCCGATACTCGGCTCATCCAATATATATAAGGAACCGACCAGACTGCTGCCCAACGAAGTCGCCAGATTAATACGCTGGCTTTCACCACCCGACAACGAAGCCGAAAGACGGTCGAGCGTCAGATACCCCAGCCCGACATCCAGCAGGAACTGCAAGCGGTTCATAATCTCCGTCAACAGACGTTTTGCCACAGCCGCATCCGTTTCGTCCAGCACCAGGTTGTCAAAAAAGGCTTTTGCTTCCGTGATAGGCAATGCCACCAGTTCAGCAATATTCTTGCCGCCTACTTTCACATAGAGCGCTTCCGGTTTCAGGCGGGCCCCTTTACAGGAAGGACAGGTTGTCTTTCCCCGATAACGAGCCTGCATGACACGGTATTGTATTTTATAAAGATTCTCTTCCACAAACTTGAAAAAGTCGTCGATGCCGTGCAAGCCGCGGGCACCATGCCACAACAGGTCTTTTTCCTTCTGCGTCAGGTCGTAATACGGACGATGTATCGGGAAGTTGTATTTCTCGCTCTTGGCGATAAACTCCTTCAACCACTCTCCCATCACTTCGCCTTTCCAGCAGACTACCGCCCCCTGAAAGACCGACAGGCTCTTATCCGGCACCACCAGGTTCTCATCGATACCCAGCACTTTTCCGAATCCTTCACAGACCGGACAGGCTCCCAGCGGATTGTTAAAGCTGAACATCATATCGGTCGGTTCGATAAACGTGATACCGTCCGCTTCAAATTTCTTGGAATACTCTTTTACCACCGTCCCTTCGGCAGCATAGATACGGATGATACAGGTATCATGCCCTTCAAAGAACGCCGTTTCCGCCGAATCGGCCAGACGGCTTTTCAATGTCTTATCGTCCGAAACCGTTAGACGGTCGACCAGCAATTCAATAGTGGGAGAACTGAGCAATGCCTCATCCGCCAACACTTCCTGGATACGGTAAGCCGTATCGTTGATCGACAAACGGGTATATCCTTCTTTCTGTAAAATCTCCAACTGCTCCTTCATGCCGCGGCCTTCCGGCAGGACTACCGGGGCAAACACGGCAAAGCGGGTACCGGCCGGATATGCCAGAACCTCCTTCACGATGTCTTTCACCTGATGCTTTTTCACTTCCATCCCCGACACAGGCGAAATCGTCTTGCCTATCCGGGCATAAAGCAGCCGCAGGTATTCATATATTTCGGTAGATGTACCCACCGTCGAACGCGGATTGCGGGTATTCACCTTCTGCTCGATCGCAATAGCGGGCGGAATGCCTTTGATATAGTCGCACTCCGGCTTGCTCATACGCCCCAGGAACTGGCGGGCATAAGAAGAAAGACTCTCCACATAGCGGCGCTGCCCTTCGGCATATAACGTATCGAAAGCAAGGGAGGATTTTCCGCTGCCGGATAATCCGGTTATCACGACCAGTTTGTCGCGCGGGATCTCTACATCAATATTCTTCAGGTTATTAACACGAGCCCCTTTGATAAATATAGCATTATTTTCAGACATAAATCTTTTCCTAATAAGGATACAAAAATAGCAAAAAGAAACGAGAACCTGAATTTAGTACAGAGGTATTCGGGTTTGTTATTATTTATTATCTTTGCCGCGGAAATGAAGAAAGTGTTACAATAATCTCAAACCAGACAATATTCATGAACAATCAGTATATCCGCCTGCTTCTGGCAGTGGTCCTTTGTGTAGTTACCTCCTGTTCGACTACACGCCAACTTCCTGTCCGTGAGACAGAAGGAAAAGACAAACGGGAATTCAGAGGAGCCTGGATACAAACAGCTTTCCAAGGAGAATATAAGGATATGACTCCCGCCCAGCTACGGAAAGATTTCGTGCGTAAGTTGAATTACCTGCAATCCTGCGGTATCAACGCCATCATCTTCCAGGTCCGTCCCGAAGCCGATGCTTTCTATAAATCGGACATCGAACCCTGGAGCCGTTTCTATACCGGACAACAGGGCGTCGCTCCGGCAGGCAATTTCGATGTGATGGAATTTCTGATCGAAGAATGCCACAAACGGAATATGGAGTTCCATGCCTGGCTGAACCCTTACCGCGCCAGCACGGCTGGCAACACCCGTTTTGCCGATTCGCATATTTATAACAAACACCCGGAATGGTTCGTTACCTATAATAAACAGATCCTGTTCGACCCGGGATTGCCCGAAAGCCGCCAGTTCATTAATAAGGTAGTACGCGACATTGTCAGTCGTTACGATGTGGACGCCATCCATATGGACGACTATTTCTACCCCTATCCGGCAGCCGGCATGCCTTTCCCCGATGATGACAGCTTCCGCAAATACGGACTGAACAAAGGATATACCAATGCACAGCGCAGTGACTGGCGCCGGGAGAACGTGAACACCCTGATCCGCGAACTGAAACGGACCATCCTGCTCACCAAACCCTGGGTGCGTTTCGGCATCAGCCCGTTCGGTATCTACCGTAACAAGAAAAGCACGTCCGACGGTTCCGGTAGCGACACCAACGGCCTGCAAAACTACGACGACCTCTATGCCGACATCCTCCACTGGGTGAAAGAAGGCTGGATAGACTATAACATGCCACAGATATATTGGGAGATAGACCATCCGGCAGCCGACTATATCACCCTGATCCAATGGTGGAATAAGAACGCAACCCTCGAGGTCCCCATCTCTATATCGGTCAGGACGTGGCACGCACCATGAAAGCCAGCCAGCTGACCCGCAAAATGTGTTACGAACGCGCCCTGTCGAAAGTCAAAGGCAACTGCTTCTGGCCCGCCAACGAACTGTTGTGGAACAACAAAGGCGTAGCCGACAGCCTGAAAAGGAACTACCACCGTTATCCGGCACTGATCCCGGCCTATACCCATATGCACAATCGGGCACCGCAGGAGGTGAAAAAGCTGAAAAAAGAATGGACCGCCGACGGTTATATGCTGCACTGGAAGGCCGAACAAAGCCCGACAAATCCGGAACTTGCCTCCTACTTTGTCGTCTACCGTTTCGAGGATAAAGAACCGATCGACCTCAGTAACCCGGCAAAAATCGTAAAAATCACCCGTAACACAAGATATTTAATGCCTTATGATAACGGAAAGAAAAAATATCGCTATATTGTGACCGCCGTAGACCGTTTTCATAACGAGAATACGGGAAAAAGTATAAAGGTAAAATTATAATGACCGTCTATGTTCTCTCCGGACCTTAGATACAGCAAATTTACGGATTGTGGCTCCTGTGCCGAATACAGGAGAAACATCTTTAAATATCGTTCCTATCCCAAAGGACTTATCATCCCACGGGAACGTTGTTTGCAGAATACATTGTATTTTCTGCTGAAAGGTTCCGTGCAAGTCAATAGCGAAGAACATCCCAATACCATTTTCAGTGCAGGCCAGTTCATCCTGCAACCGATCGGCTCGAAGGTCGAATTCAAGATCCTCGAAACCGCCGAATGTATCCTGTACCTGTTTGAACGCCCGATCAATATCTGCAACGAACGTTTCAACAAAGGGGCCAGCATAGCAGAGACCTCCCGTATCGAACCGATTGTAATGAATATGTGCCCGCCGTTACAGTATTTCGTGGAAGGGGTACGGATGTACCTGAACGACGACCTGCTGTGCGCCGGTTTCCTGAATGCCAAACGGACGGAACTGGTCTACCTGCTCAATTGCTACTATACATTAAAAGAACTGGCCGCTTTCTACTCGCCGATCTACCGGTACAGCAAAAGCTTCCGTTACTTCGTCATGCAGAATTATATGAAGGTAAAAGATGTGGAAGCCTTCGCCCAGATGGGAGGCTACAGCACACCTACTTTCCGCCGCCTGTTTAAAGAGACATTCGGCGAACCCGCTTACCAGTGGATGCTGAAAAAGAAATGTGAAGACATCCAGAACGACTTAACCACTACCGAAATGTCTATTTCAGAGATCAGCTACAAATACGGTTTCGAATCGCTTTCCAACTTTTCCCACTTCTGCCGGACCAATTTCGGCATGTCTCCCCGTGCACTTCGCAACAAGAAAGAGGAATAACCAGTAAAAATCAACAACTTTCGCAGTTTTACAACTTATTGAATAGAAAAAGCAATTTTACGTCTGCTTTTTCCCGATACATTTGCGTCAGAAACAAGAAGAATTGACTTTCAACGCATATTAAATGATGATAAGAAGTGAACTAGGTTGCTCGTGCGGAATCGCAGTCTGTATATTAATGATCATTACATGTTTCATTAAATGCAGTTCGGAAGAAAAGCCAGAGCAGTCTTCCTACGGTTTCATTTGGTATTCGTTGAAATGGGAACAGGCCATGAGCGGCTATGAAAGTCCTAAAAAAGTTCGTTATTGCTTTTATCCTTTGGGAAAGGGTGCAATGATACAGATCGAGAGTGACACAAGCGGTCTGAAGTTCACACTGCCACCGGATACATACCGTTTACTGGTTTTCAATTGCGATGCCGACAACATCCAGTTCCGCAATATGAATTCATTTGAGACGGCAGAAGCATTTATCCCGGAAACGAAAGCGGCCGGGGGCACGACATCGGGACGCATTCCTTTATATGGAATAGCCATCGACAACCTGGTAGTGGAAGCCAACAACGGGACAAACAACCAACGTGAGTTCAGTCCGGCTTCATTGATCCGCGAAGTAACGCTCGACATAAAAGTCGAGGGTATGGAGTACATAAAAGAATGCAAAGGGCAGCTGACAGGCGTACCTGCCGCTTTCAACCTGAGCAAGCAAGAGATCGTACCGGACAGAACGACGACAGTTAACTTTGAAACAACAACTTCAGCGGAAGGTATAAAAACAAATGTATTGATATTAGGCACTCCCCCCAAACAAGGAACAACCCCACCTGCCCTCCCCAAAAACGAAGTACAGCTGGATTTCACCCTCAATGACGGAAGTACCACCACTTCCACCCTCGACCTGGGCAACTCGATCGGAGAAACGGAAGGAAACAAAGTAAATGTAAACGTATCAGTAACGGTAGAAAAAGACGCATCCTTCACTGTCACAATCAACAAGTGGGAAGTCTCTGCCGGAGATAACATGGTCATCGAATGAATTGAATGATAATAATAAGCAACGAATTAAGTAATAACAATCTAATTTTTATAATTATGAAGACATTAGTATTAAGTATGATTTCAATTGCTGCAACAATTGCAGCAATGACCGCTTGTACAAGCGAAGGTGATCCAATAGATAATATTGATAATGGACAACCGGTGGAGATAAAAGCATCAGCAGGTATCGGACAAATTATTACAAAAACTGCGGGAGTAATTACCGACGGAAAAGATGTAGAAAACATTGAGTTTGTAATAGTAGAAAAGGAGAGTGTTCCTTCTGATTGGAGCACAGAAGCATTAAAAGCAACAGATGCAACCATTAATACTGATGGTTTTAAATTCTCGACCCCTCAATACTATAATCCTATTAGCACTATAAAAAGTCACTTGATTGGATACCACCCTAAAACTGAAGGAGGTGGTTCAAGGAGTAATAATGTTGTGACTTATACTACTATAACAGGACAAGAAGATATAATGTGTACAGGTATAGTAAGCGGGAATAAAGAGGATAATAAAACCAAAGCACTAGATTTCACTTTCGATCATCAATTGGCACAGTATACTTTTAAGATTCAGGCTGAAGACCAACAAGCTGTAGCAACATGGGGTAAAATCTCAAGCATTAAACTTATTGGACAACAAACAGCTGCAACACTCACCTTAGATACAAAAACTGTAGAATTTACCGGAGTAAGTACTGGGGAAATAACCGTGGGAGATGAAGCAAAAGCCTTTGACGCTACAGACCCAGTAAACAATGCAGTCACATACGGCTCACCAATTATGGTAAAGCCAGATCAAACAAATATGAAAGTCAAGATTGTTACAGAAAAGAACCCAGGTATCGAGATTCCACTAACAGTAGCTTCTGTTAAAAGTACATCATACATTGTTACATTAACTTTCAAAGCAACCGAAATTGGCGCAACTGCTAAGATCGGTGAATGGAAAACTGGAGTTGGCACTGGTGATGTTCAATAATCTGTATTCGTAAAATAGTTTAAGATCACCTATCTAATACAAATTAAAGATAGGTGATCATATTCTACAAATAAAAATATGAATATTAATACTTCATACCTTTTGGCCCTCATTCTCATCCTCACCGGATGTAGCAATGAAATCGGGATAAAAGAGGAACCTCATCCGATAAACGAAGTTCCTGTTCCCATCCTGATTATGCCAAAAGGGATTGATGCTACAACTAAGGCATTAGTAGATGTATTCACAAATGATAATATTAATGAAATAGGTATTTACGGTACAAGTAGTACAAAAATCATTTACAACGGAATCTCTCCCGGCCAAATAGGAAGCAATCAGGAATTAATCTTTACGAATCCATCACTGGTTTATCCGACAGATGGAAATTCAATCACTTTAGCCGGATATTTCCCCCGTCAATCAAAAGGTACAGCCTATACAATCAATAATAACTCTTTGCAGTTCACACTGACCGGTGAAGAAGACTTAATGCATGCCGCTCCAATCAATGCCGGAAACAAAAAAACGCCGGAAGCTGTCAACCTAAACTTCACCCACAAGCTAACCAGTGTAAAATTCAACTTGGTAAACGGGACAGAAAATATGTTGCCTGACGGAAATATATCCATTACGACCGATGCTCCCAATAGCGGAAGTCTGGATCTGTCGAATGGCATAGTAACAATCGACCAAACTTCCACAACAACATTCACATTATCAACCGATATCAATGCAAACACAATGGCTAGCAAAGAGACAATATCCGTAAACGGAAATCTATTGCTATTCCCCGAACTAGCTTATACTTTCAAACTAAAGATTGGCGATCAATCTTATAATATACAGATAGACACAACCAACTCACCTGCATGGAAAGCGGGCATTTCCTATCTGTTGACAATCACAATCAAGAAATTAAACACTCTAAAATCATTCACTAAATCGGACAACAAAGCCGAATCGTCATCCGATTCTTTCATTCAAGGCAATATTATACAAATAAAATAATTACAAAATGAAGAATATAAAGCTATTACTCTCTGTTCTTTTCTTTGCGACTTTTAGTTGCAATAATGATGGCGATGTTATAAAATCAACCGATGGTCAAGGAAGTATTATACGCTTTGGAGGGAATATCATTCTGACGAAAGCAATTGTCGACAATACAGCTTTTCCTGAGAACTCCCAGGTCGGGATATTAGGTTGGGGATATAATAAAAACAATTCCGGAGGAAATATGGCTCTCCGCAAGGACCTTAACAACTCTCCCTACACCAAAACCGCCGGCAGCAATGAACTCACCTGCGACACCCACGCCCATTACCCCATCAACCCCGACACCTTACTAAACTTTTACGCTTATTACCCTTACACCGAAGCAGCGACAGCCGCTCCGTTAAACATCCCCTTTGACCTGAAGAAACAAGACGACATCATGTGGCAACTCCCGTACTGGACCGGGATAAAACTTCTGGCGATACCCCTGTCAATCTCTCTTTCAACCATATCCTTTCCGCCATTACGCTTAAATTCAAGAAAGCGGATGATATTAAGGAAGAGATGATCCTGCAAAGCATTTCGATGGAAAACTATCCGTCAACTATACAACTGAACGTACAAACCGGCAAGCTAAGTGCCGCTCCCTCGACTACGCCTTATACACTTATCGACAACCTGAATAAAGAAATAACTCCGAACGAAGAGACAATCGTTACCAACCATCTTCTTTACCCGGTAGAGAAACCTGTTTTCATTGTCCGGATGAGTAACAAGGATTACCGCATCGAATCGACAAAAGCATTCGAAGGAGGAAAAAAACAAACCTACTCTTTCACCATACAAGCTCAGGACATCAGCATCTCAGGCAGTATCAATCCTTGGCTAAACGGTGGCACCAGCGATGAAACAGTTTATTTCTAAGCATCATTTTTTACACACACCAGAGTCACCCAACAATAAAACTCCTGGAGTCCCTGTATTTATCAGTATCTTCAGGTGACGCTGTCCTGCAAAAGCAGCGTCACCCGAAACGATTTCGGATTCACCTCATGGCTTTATCCCCAAACAAGCTAAAACAACATTCTGTTTTGAATGCTTAGAGGAAATACTAGGAAATCTATCGGTTCAGAATTTATCAAAAGTGAATGAATGTAGCGTCGTTGGTAGGGGCGGCACAAGATAAATATCAGCCCTTTCAATCTTGTCGCACCCCTACAGGGTGCCTCAGAAAGAGAAGGATTCAAGGGAACCCAAGGTTGGAACCCTGGGCTAGTTTGTTACAGGCCTACAGCCTGAAGGCACCGTCACTAATTGATTCATCCTATAATTAGCAGATAGTTCAATTATTTCTAAATTGGCACATTGACATATTGCCACATTGGCTCAATTTTTTCTATAAGTAATCCTTTTATACTATATCACACTAACACAAAATATATAGCTAATTATCAACGAACAAGTAAGCCTTTAACCTTTCGACCAAGGGAAAACAATAAGTTGACCTAGGTCAACTTATTGTTTCACCCAGGTCAACTAATAGTTTCACCTGGGTCGAAAAGTTAGAAAGTAAGAGGATTTGAACTAACCTCCGCTTATATCTGCGGTAAACAATTATAGGCTTCCGGATAAAAAACAGACAGTACCACCGGTGATGCCATTCCAACAGGGTAGCGTCACCTCAAAACCCTGATGAATACAAAGATAAAAGGCCTCACCCGGAGAGTGAAGCCTTATTTCGTAAAACTTTTTCAGGAAAAACTATTTTTCCTGCCCCTGACGAATATACAAACGATCGGTCAAAACATTCGTATAAGTCTGAACCGGGATATCATCGTAATCTGTCAGTTCGCCGAGAAGGATCAACTCTGCATTCTCCATCCACGGACGGAAAGAAATCTCTTTTTTATAGTTTACCTCCTGCAACAAAGTAGGAGCACTTTTCAATACAACATAAGCATCTCCGTCGGCCACCTGTTTACCTTGAAAAGCAACCGTGCGCTCATACATTTTATGTTTATTCGCCCCGTTGATACGGATGGGTGACAAACGAAGCAGATAATTGTCCTTGCGCAAAACGGGAGTCAGTATCAATGTCTGATAACGTCCGACAGACAGGCCGCTCAGCAAAATATCCATATCCAGCTTCAAAAGGTCGCCTTCTACCTCAGCCTTATTCTGTTTGATATTAATCAGGCCGTTATAAGTAGTAGCCGGAGCTTGCGTCTGCGACTGTGCCTGAACCGGGAACAGCAGCGCAACCAGCAGAAAAATAAATATATAGACCGGAGTTTTCATCGTTCACTTATTTAATTATATATACAATACTGACACCGAGTTTAGTCGGTCCGAAGTAGTTATTACGGTATTTATAAGCCTTTTCATTATCCGAAGGGTAAGCCGACTTGTCATATTCAAAATGCAGGAAGCCGACTCCCGCCGAAAACTCGATGTTCCAATGCGGAGAAAGATACAACTGATATCCATAAGAGATACCGCCGCCATAAGCGTTGCCGTCGTAAGCAAAATCCTTTTTCATTACCGACATGAAATTCACATGAGACATATCGTAGTCCATATAAACACCATGAACTCCGAAATAATGGCCGTTAAACTTTTCATGCAGCCAGTAACGTGCCTCAGGTTGCACCATCCAATGCTTCCACGACTTGTCGCTCGCAACATCCCAGCCATTATAATTGCCGGAGATATCCAACGACCAGTGTCGGCTGAAAGCAACTTCGGCACCCAGGTTCACCGTTGCAGTTGCATCATACAGAATATTAGACTTGACTGCCACAGTCTGCGCTTTCGCTCCCCACCCGATACCGCACAGCAACAGTGCGATGAATAATACTTTTTTCATATCAGTGTCTTTTCTCTACATGCTTTAAAATCTATTAGCACACAAAGATAGAAAAAAGAAATATAAAACATTAGAGACAACCAAATTATACGTAACTTTGTAATTTAAATAATAAGGCATGAGAATCAAATATATTATATATAGCGTTTTATTCGCGCTATTACTGGGGAGTTGCAGTAAAGAAGACATCGAAATAAAAGGACCGGCCAAACGAACCGTACTTGCTTATATGATTGCCAGTACCAATCTTGGTAGTGATATACGTGCCAATATCAGACAAATGATGACAGTAGCCTCCAATAAAGCACTCAACGGAGGAAATCTGGTTGTATACTATTCGGAAAGCAAAAGCAGATCTTATTTGTTCCAGATAAAAGAAGACAAGAAAGGGAATATAGTAACAGACACCGTCCGTTTTTACGAAAACCAAAGTGCTATCCTGCCGGAAACCATGCACAAGGTGATCAAGGAAACAACAGAATTGTTTCCAGCAGAAAGTTTTGGTCTGGTATTATCCAGCCACGGCACATCATGGCTTCCGGGCAATTTCAGTTCTTTACGTTCTTTCGGAGAAGAAGACAGCCAATATATGGAAATAACTGAAATGAACGAGGCGCTGGAAGGTTTTCATTTCGACTTTATGTTATTCGACGCCTGTTATATGAGCGGCATTGAATGTACTTATGAGTTGAAAGACAAAACGGATTATCTCCTGGGATCGCCAACCGAAGTCCTTGCCCGCGGATTTCCTTATGAAGATTTCCTGCCTGCCTTGTTTAAAGACAAAGCCGATCTGGAAGCAGTTACCAAAAGTTTTTATGAATACTACAGCAATAACGGCAATGCTTCATACGGTACAGTATCTCTGATAAAGACAAGCGAATTGAACGAATTGGCACAAATTGTCAATGACATATTAAAAGACAAAACAGAAGAGGATATTTATGCTCTCCCTTTGTCGAATATGCAGATACTTGAATATCTAACTGCCAGGCAGCCACATATGCTTTATGATTTCGATGATTTTATCAAGTATCTAGCAAACGACGAACAGTATCAGCGTTTTTCCGCTTGTATGGAAAAAGCGGTCATCAGCAAATATACAACACCTTATTCATACTATGCGGCATTATATGGAGCAAGAAAAATCGAGCGTTTCTCCGGCCTGTCGGTCTTCGTGCCCCAACCCTCTCTGACGAAGTTGTCAGACTGGTACAAGCAGCTTGCCTGGTATAAGACGGTTTATTAACTAAAATAAAAGTAGCTGTGAAGGGATTATTGTTAAAGTCTCCTCATAGCTACTTTCACCCTATTATAGGCTCGCAATATTATTCAGCTTTTTGCGTATATCTTCCCAGGTTACCTTATTCTGCTTTTTCGAAGCTTCGATCATCTTCTTTTCATAAGCTAGTTTAGGTATTTCCTCTTTGGCAAATTCGATCAACAACTCAGTACCTTTCACCAAATTATCCCAATCTTGTTTACGTTCTTCCGGAGACATAACATCCAATCTTGCCTTGTGTTCTTCAAAATAAACACGCCGTCCGTCTTCATCAAGATCCATAAAACGTACGAAATCCTCATACATTTCCTGCGTTGGAAATAAACTTCTATATTCCGGATGCGATTCTAAATATTCTTTATTATCCATAAATTACTCCTCCATCTCTTTAACTAAAGCATTATACCAATCAAGAATAACATCTATATTCTTCATTATTAAATCTTTTTCCTGATCAGAATGATCATTCATCTGTCCTGAATAGTTCATAAAAAGGCTTTCCAGGAATCCTTTTCTATGTTTAAATTCTTCTTCTTTCATAGGCATTACAATTATTTTGATTAATGTTCTATGCCCATTGGAGATATTACAAAGGTAAAGCATCCAAACATCTTCAACAAACATAAAGCGATTTATTAATAAACTACTTATCCACATTCTTTTACCGAACAAGGAATACCTGTTTATATCTTTTTACTGTGCCGCTGGTATGATACAATTCAGCATAGAAGATATAAACACCAGTCTGTAGTTGCTTCCCGGACAGGGCATAACCGTCCCAGGTCAATTTTCCCGTCAACCCCAGCAATTCGTGATTAGCTATTTGTGCTACACGCTGACCGGCGATATTGAAGACAAAAGCACGGCAGTTATATCCCGGTTGGTCCAGATAATAGGATATAGTATAATGGCCGGCACTTTCATCCCACTGCGGTGTCTTGATGCCGGTCGGTTCATCCGGAGTATCCGGATCATCGGGCAGGGAAACATCCGATTGTGAATTAGGATAACCGGGAGTACCATAACCCACTGTAGCAGATGCAGAAGTCCAGTTCGAAGGCGATTGCGTTTCCGCATCGGGATCGATCCGTTCCAGGGAGACACCTTTCTGATCTTTAATTGAAGAAGCATGCCATTTGGAGGTATAGGAAACTTCATCGATCACTGTTCCGTCTTTGCTCCGGAACAGGACAAGCGTAGAGGAAGTATTCGCCAATATAGGAAGTTTAGGGACTTCAAACAGTGAAGAAGAAGACTGGATTGTGTAAAAATCGGTAACGCCCTCCAGATTCTTCGTCAACAACACATAACCATCCGACTCGATTGTTGCAGTAACAGAGGATAACGGGTAGCGGGTATTCAATGTTCCATCGGCTTTCCTGACCGCGACCGATAAGCCGGATACCGGCAAGGCACGATCGGAACGGTTGTACAATTCGATATATTCGCTGCCACCGGCAAAAGGATTAGGAAGAAGTTCGTTAAAAACAAATTCTCCCGGTTCGACGGTAATATCTGGAAGAGACGGATCGTCCGGGGTATCCGGCTCATCGGGGTCGTCAGGTGTAACAGGTTTATCCGGTTCATTAGGGGTTTCCTCACCTTTACCGGACGAGTTAACAGAGCCGGGAGTTCCGCCACGCGGATCGGAAGAGAGATGCCAACCGGAAGAAGAACGCTCCCAGGATTTGGCAGGGGTAGCTTTTTCATAGGTTACTTCATCAATGATAACACCGGATGGAGTCTTCAGGGCTAAATGTTGCCCGGCATCATTTAAAGCATAAAATTTTTCGATTGGTATAACGACACCATCACCGCTGTAATCTATATTACTATTATATAACAAGGCATATTCATGAGGTGGTAATACAACATCAGGTAATATCTTACGTTTATTCCCATTCCAAAGTTCTAATTCATTTAATGAAAATATACGATCTGTCGGATTATATAGCTCTACATATTCGAAGAAGGGACCGTCGCCAGGTTTAGCCATAATTTCATTAATAAAAATTATACCAGAGGAAACTTCAGGTTCCTCATCCTCATCTTCCAATTTAAACTCTTCAGATGTTAAGCTCAATGGTTTACCAGACAAATCCGTAAGTCCAGTAAATGAAATAATATAAGATTCTCCAAGAATCATATCGTTAGGAAAACCAGCATTCACGATTGCCTTTGTATCACCATATTTTAGGTAATCGGCTTGTCCTATCCCTGATATAAATGAATTAGCATTAGATATATCAACAGGAGATTCAAAGGTAAATTGTAACTCTGATAAACTTACAACTTCTACATCTGGAAAATCTATATTTACAGATGGCACATCGGGGTCATCCGGTTCTTCGTCTGGAGTTTGCGGAGTTTCTGAAAGTTTATGCCGGACTACAATATTATCAATATAGTAAAATCGATCTTTATACTTATCTGATGTGGATTTACAGATGCATGATACATTCAAATTACCCGCATCTAAAACATCTTGTATTTCCTGAACAACAGGAATTCCTTCCATTTGATAACCTTTTTCATTTCCCAAACGGGTATAAAGAGTCCAAGATTTATGATCTTCTAATACAAGCTTAATATGTACGACTCTCCCATCCAGTTGACGTTTACCAGTGATTAAAGCTTTCGGCTTACCTTTTGGAGGATATATATACAAAGAAACATTATCTTTATTACTTCCAACTTGGATATAAAAAATAAGATCACTCGGCTTACCTGTTCTATATAAATAAATACAGGCTTTATTGACATTAGAAGGTTTAAATGCAAAAGAGACATCCATTTCCCACTCCATTGTAGGAGCATAATTGATCGGCAGATAAAGAGAGCATGTATCTGCTAATCCAGAGCCATCAAACACTAATTGCCCATTACTTATTACAAACTTATCCAAATCCCCTTTCCAGGGATTAGCAGAGTTTACTTCAGGTCCATCAAATGTTTCTGTAAACTGTGCGAATGCACAAACAGGAAGCAATACAAGGATAAAAAGAATAAATTGTTTCATAGTTATATAGTTTTGTTATAAAATTATCTATCTTTGCACGCTAATAGCTTACAACTATTATTGTGTCCGATTTTGGATGCGGTAAAGTTATAACATTTTTTTATATTACAATTTAATTAGTGCTCAAAATGAAAGTAGCAATTGTTGGCGTGAGTGGTGCTGTAGGACAAGAGTTCCTGCGCGTGCTCGACGAAAGAAACTTCCCAATGGATGAGCTGGTGCTTTTTGGCTCATCTCGCAGTGCCGGACGTGTTTATACCTTCCGTGGTAAACAGTACACCGTTAAGGAGCTTAAGCATAACGACGACTTTAAGGGAATCGATGTTGCTTTTGTTTCGGCCGGTGGCGGTACATCTATCGAATTTGCAGAAACCATTACAAAACATGGTACTGTGATGATCGATAACTCCAGCGCATTCCGTATGGATAACGATGTACCTTTGGTAGTTCCTGAAGTGAACCCGGAAGATGCACTGAATCGTCCTCGCGGTATCATTGCCAATCCGAACTGTACTACCATCCAGATGGTCGTTGCATTGAAGGCAATCGAAAAGGTATCGCACATTAAGCGTGTACATGTATCAACTTATCAGGCAGCCAGCGGTGCAGGTGCAACAGCTATGGCTGAACTGATCAAGCAGTACGAACAACTGTTGAAGGGCGAAGAACCTACTGTAGAAAAATTCGCTTATCAGCTGGCCTACAACGTGATTCCTCATGTTGATGTGTTCACTGAAAACGGTTATACGAAAGAAGAAATGAAGATGTATAACGAAACACGCAAGATCATGCACTCCGATATCGAAGTAAGTGCCACTTGTGTCCGTGTTCCGGTTATGCGTGCCCATAGCGAAGCAACCTGGATTGAAACAGAACGTCCTATCAGCGTAGAAGAAGCACGCAAGGCTTTTGCTGAAGGCGAAGGAATCATCCTACAGGACGATCCGGCAAACAAGGACTATCCGATGCCGCTGTTCGTTGCAGATAAAGAACCGGTTTACGTTGGCCGTATCCGCAAGGATATCAGCAACCCGAACGGTCTGACATTCTGGACTGTAAGCGACCAGATCAAGAAAGGCGCTGCCCTGAACGCTGTTCAGATTGCCGAATACCTGATCAAGGTGAAGAATATATAATAATAATCTTACAATCTTTCTATATAGAAAGGGACGGTCTGTTGGAGATCGTCCCTTTTCGTTTGATAGGGTACAAACATATTTCTGTAAACATCGCCTCTATACCTCTTTTATCTTTTATGATCGATAAACAGATAAACTACTCATCATTACTCACGATGAAGAAGAAATGATTGTGGAAGACGGAAAAGAGATCGCTGTTGTTCCGATTTGGAAATGGCTACTTGAACAGGACAGTCTGTTGGAAAACAGGTAGTGCTGACAGACGCCCGGAAGGAATGGATTAGCCTCCTGAACGAACCGACGAAGCCAAATGTAGAGTCAGCAAAATGCCAAAGTTTATTCATATCACATCTGTGATACAAAAGAAACTCAACCGTGATACAAACGGAATCCATCTGTGATATGAAAGGAACACAGATGTGATATGCATTAATCTGTGTTCCCTGAGTAGTTATCCGTATCTGTTTACCCCATTTTCCAGGCTTCCGTCACATTCCTTCAGCATAATAGCTTTCAGTTCTTCCGCTTTCTCCGGATATTTATCAATCACGTTCTTGCGCTCCTGCGGATCGTCGGACAAGTTGTACAACTCATAAACACCTTGTTTCCTGTAATAACGGAGTTTCCAGCCATCGTTCATAACAATGCCCGGTCCGAGATTGGAGCCATATACGACATACCGTTTCGGATCTGTTTGCTTCCCATTCAGCAAAGTAGGCAGGAAAGAGATACCGTCTTTCTTTACCGGAAGCGAAACGTTTAACAGATCAGCCATCGTTGCCAGAAAATCGTAATTGGAAACCAATTCCTTGCTTTTCACGCCAGCCGGTATCAATCCTTCACCGTAAAAGACCAGCGGAATATGTACGCCGCCATCCAGATTACTCCGTTTCAGTCCGGCCATACCGGCATTCCCGTTAAAGATATCGCCTGCCAGGTCGCTGTAATATTTATCTGTATAGTCATCAAACAATTGGTCGGTTTGCAGATTCTTATAAGGTTTTTCACATCTTCCTTTTTGCGAATAATAGATCTCATGCCCGTTATCGGCGGCAAAGACTATGATCGTATTTTTATCCAGTCCGAGATTACGAAGCTCATTCATAATTATCCCCACATGATCATCCAGCAACTTAATCATAGAAGCGTATTCTTTTTCTATCGGTGTTAACTCAGGGTTGGCCGCCAACTCCGGATGAACGGCCGGAATAGCTACCGGACCATGCGGCAACTGGGTCGGATGGAACAGGAAAAAGGGTTTATCCTTATTCTCGCGGATAAAAGACAGCATCTTATCCAGAAAAAGGTCCTGCGAATAAACAGATTTACCATTTCTATCCCATCGCTCCCACAAAGTCTCATCTGTTTCATTTTCCGTACTCTTTCCACAGTTCGGAAGAGTATTCCCGTCAATCGTTACAATCTCACCGTTGTCAAACAGAAACGGCGGATAGAAACCATGGCAACGTACATGGTCGAGATAACCATAATAATAATCCCATCCATGTTCCTTCATCTGTTTGCGGGTAGCCGTAAAACCCCATTCCAGCTTTCCGATCTCGGCGGTTACATAACCGGCTTTCTTAAATACCTGCGGAAGATAATAGTCGCCTTCCTCTAAAAGAATATCCCCATCGTCTATCTCTTTCTCAAAAGCCGGAATCAATGAGAGATTATCAGTCGGAGGAATAAACTGTCCTCCCTTCGATATCATCCATTTATCCGGATGACAATCGTGATAGCCGGTCAGCAGAGAGGCTCTTGCCGGAGCTGACAACATACAACCGTATGCATTATCGAAAGAAGTCCCCCGGGTAACCATCGCATCAATATGAGGTGTCGTGAAATGCCGTTGACCATAGGCAGACAACATGCCTTTCCCCATATCGTCGGCATAGATATAGATAACATTGGGTTTAACCGGTTGCTGCGCCTGTACATAACCGGGTATGGAAGAAACGCCTGCCACAGACAAAACCGCTGCAAATGAAGATGAGAGAGTTTTATTCATACTATTTTACTATTAAACAAAATTCACTGTACAGGATACAAATATACTATTTTACAAACACTAAAAAATCTACATTTCTAAATAAATATACCCTCAAAAGAGATAAGGTTCGCCTTTTCTCTAAACAAAAAAAGTTGCCCCTTTTATTGAGGCAACCTTTTTTATATAATACCAATAACCTTCTATTTGTCTTCCCACCCTTTGGTCTGAAGCAGATTCGTATTCAACAGCAATTCACCTTTCGGAATAGGCCAGTAATAACGATAATCGGACCATGGCAATGTACCACTCTGGATATTCGTACTTTTCGGATGAAGGATAATGAAACCTTCTTCATCCAGAAATACATCCTTATCGACAATAGCAGTCACCGCAGTTTCACGAATACCCGTTTCCGGGTCTACCACGCCATTGTTATAATCACCGCTATAAAGCTCTTGCACTTCTTCGGTAAATTTCACACCCCTCATCGGGACAGTCAATAAACCGGCTGCTTTCCAACGCATCAAATCCCAGTAACGAAGATCTTCCTGAGCCATTTCGATGCGTCTTTCACGACGTATTTCACGCAACAACGGGGAAACGGTATAATCCAACTTCTCCCTGTAAACGGCATCCAAACGAGGGTCGGCCGGGATATTTCCCATATCCAATCTTGCAGTAGGATATTTATCAAAGTCGAAACCGGCCCTCTGGCGTAGCACATTGATAGTAATATCAATATCATTCTGAGAAATTGTTCCCAACTCACATTTTGCTTCTGCATACATCAATAAAGCTTCCGCATATCTGAATTCAATGGCAGATTGTGTAGATCCACTGGCTCTTTGGTAGTTTACCAGGTCCGGTTTCCAATGTTTGATGAACCGGTAACCGGATTGCTCACGACCAAGGTATTTCAAATCAGGATAAGTTATTCCGTTTTCTTTGATACCATACACCCCCGTATTTCTGTTCCAAATGGTGATATATTCCCCCGGTTTACAGATTGTCTGCGACATACGGGGATCACGATTGTTCAGTTCACTCCATTTTCCATATCCTTCAAACAAAGGATTCGCATCATAATTGCCTTTCGAACCGCTTAAATAAATCGGACGTCCGTCTTCACACAAATATTCATCGACTAAACTCTTTTGAGCACAAATACCCATGTGATTATTCTGGTCATAATAACGGAGCAAATCATTACCTATCTTATTGTCAAAACTGTACTCCACACCTAATATGGCTTCCGGATTAGATCTGATTTCCGCATCGAATTGAGCGAATAGCGCCCAATAAGAATCCTTGTTTCCGTTATCAAACAATTTGTATCTGCCCGACTTGATCAGATAATCGGCAGCTTTCGCAGCTTCTTCCAACCACATGGCAGCCGTATTCTGCAAATTCAATTCTGTATGATATTTCCGGAAAGTTCCTTCGTTCAAACAGATTCTCGCTTTTAGGAATTGCGCCATGTCCTTGTTTATACGACCTACCGAATTGGGAGTTGTAACTTCCGGAAACCATTCAATGGCACGGTTTATACAAAACAAAACTGAATCCATCACCAATTCCCTCGAGTCGCGCGGAGCATACAATTCTTCCGAGTCGATGTTCAGATCGCGGCTAAGCCAAGGTACATCGCTAAAAATCTGTACCTTTTTGAAATAATCCCATGCTTTGAAGAAATAAGCTTCAGCAGCATAAGCTTTTTTCTTATCTTCAGTGATAGGTGCCCTATCATAGTTTGTCAAGAAGTAATTCACACGGCGCAGATCTCCCCAACTCCATCCGTTGTAACTGTCATTCAACGGTACGGTATAAGCATTAGTCAAACGAACATTCACATTTTGTCCGCTGCGGACAGCATTATCCGAAAAAGCATCACCGTAAGCAATATGACTACCTCTGAAATTCAGTGGTGCCACATACGGATCCTGATTATGTCCGCGGGCATAAATACGGTACATTCCATTCAGGTAAAGCTCCAGGTCGGTCTCCGTATTCCAGAAATTTTCACTTACTATATCGTCTTTAGGAGGACGGTCCATAAAATCGTCATTACATGCAAAAAGGCAAAATGACAACGCTGATAAAGCCAGCACTTTTATATTTGAACTATATTTTCTCATATTATCATATCATTTAAAATCCAACTTGTACACCTAATGCGATACTTCTCATCTGAGGATAAGAAGTCGAAAGCAGATCCGGATCATAGACATCGGGAAGTTCTGTAATTTCAAACAGGTTAAAACCGGATACATACACTCTGAGTTTACTCATTTTGATCTTGTTGGTAATCTCGGCCGGAACCGTATAACCCAAGATTGCCTGTTTCAAACGGAGATAAGCGCCATTGAACATATAAGCAGATTGCGTATACCAGTTCTGTGAACGACGGGCACCGTAAAGAGGATATTTGGCATCCGTCTGTTCCGGAGTCCATGAATTTTCATACACCTTTTTGCTACCCGGACCGTCTTCATCGCCCCAGTATGTCTTGTCACTAATCCAAACGTCTCTCTTACCAACACCTTGGAAGAAAAGATTTAAGTCGAAACCTTTCCAAGCAAAATTGCCTGTCAAACCGAATTTCAAGCGCGGAGTATTATTACCCAAAACCTTCAAATCCCCATGATCGTCCAATGTATTCAGGCCTCTGTCTACTTTTCCGTCTCCATTGATATCTTTATACATGATATCGCCCGGATAATAAGCGCTGTTCGATTCGTTCGGGCGGTGCAGGTTATTCCCGTTTTCATCCGTATATTGAATAATCAGGTTGTTTGCGATATCACCTTCCTGCAAAATCCGGTCGGTTACATATCCCCATATTTCCCCTACTTTCTTACCGGTATACAAAGAACCCAGGCTGCAATTGTCGTTACCATTGAATAGAGCAACTTCAGTTTGATAATCAGACAATACAAAATTCAAGTCGTAGAAAAAGCCGTTTGAAAGACGGTCTTTCCATCCGAGACTCATTTCCCATCCATGCGTTCTCAACTTGCCGGAATTCACCATCGGTGCACTGGTACCCAACACTGAAGGATATGTCGAACCATCCATAATGATATCTTTTGTTTCACGTCTGTAGATATCAAAAGAATAGTTAAGCCTGTTACTAAGCAAAGATACATCCAAACCGCCATTGATTGTCGTAGCTGTTTCCCAGGTAAAATCCGGACTGATCAATCCGGGAGGGTTCACCTGATAAGGACGCTGCCCGTTGATCATCGCACTAGACTGACTGGATCCCATACGGGAATAGAAACCGTAGTTGGCTACATTCTGGTTACCGATAGAACCGTAAGAGGCCCTTATCTTCAAATTATCCAACCAACTACGCGTATCGGCCATGAAGCTCTCTTCCGAAAGACGCCATGCAGCAGAGAAAGAAGGGAAGAACTTGAAACGTGAGTCATGCGGGAATTTGGAAGATCCATCATATCGTCCGTTCATTTCAAAAAGATAACGGTCGGAATAATTATAATTAATTCGCATAAATACACCCCGTACAGCCCAATGTTCATCAACCTCCCCTTTAGAGGGATTTACACCATACGTATTGCCAAGCGTAGGCGCACCGATACTCATAATACCTGTATTTCCTGCCGACAACTGTTCTTTCTTCCAGACCTCCTGGTTAAAGCCGACCAATCCACCCAACGTATGTTTTCCGAATGTCTGGTTATAATCCGCATATACATTAGTCGTAAAAAGTTGTACATCTTCTTTTATCTTACTGATACGCCCGGTTTCCGTATTAACGGCAATATCCATCGACTCCCAGCTATCCTGGATATAGCGGAATTCAGGTTCCACATCCTTTACATCATAAGAAGAAGGACGATAAGAAAAGTCTGCTTTCAATTTCAACTGGGGCAACACCTGGTATTCCGGACTTGCAGTAAATACACCAACCGCCCTGTCTGTTTTTTTATTCCTGTTACTATAAGCATAAGCCGACACAATGCTGTTCGTCGGAGCATTGGGTACAGGGTCATTCGGCCCTGTCAGCAGAGGCATGTTCTGATTCCATTTTCCCTGATACAAGATGACCGACCACGGATTGCCTTTATAAGAATAAGGTAACGGTTCGTCATAACGAGTCGCGTTATATGATAATTTGATATTCACTTTAAACTTATCATTAATCTGGGCATCCAAATTAACCATACCATTATAACGACGCATATTATCATTACGAAGTTTATAGAAACCATCCTGGTCCTGAAAACCCAATGAAGCGTAATAACGCAAAGCTTCAGTACCGCCCGAAATGCTTACGTTATGTTTCTGTGTAGGACTCCAATCTCTTACCATCAATTCAAACGGGTCAAAGTTACCTACCCACCAGATCGATTGCTGATTACTTCCCGGCGCATACATCCAGGCATTTTCGGGGACAGGATTATCAATATAATTCTGCAATGCTTCCAAACGGATATCATCATCCGTAGTTCTGGTACCACCTGTATATACCCGGTTCATCACTCTGGCATATTCAGACTCATACGAGTTCATGAAGTCTGGACGCGCCGAAGGATGGTTCCACTGCACATCGTACGAATACTGTACCCTGCCTTTCCCCTTTTTCCCTTGTTTAGTTGTTACCAATATGACTCCATAAGCAGCACGCGCACCATAGATAGCTGACGCTGAAGCATCTTTAATAACGGAAATACTCTCCATATCATTAGGATTCAAAGCACTAAGATTGAAATTTTCCATCTCGATACCATCTACAAGAATAAGAGGACTGCCATTATCAACCTGCCATGCACCGTCACTGTTTTTCGACATAGATGTTGCACCACGGACATTATAAGATGCAAACGTATTAGGCGCACCGTTTGAGATATCGACATTCAGGTTAGGAACAACCCCTTGCAACGCCTGAGCAATATTTGTCACAGGACGGCTCTCCATGACTTCAGCCGAAACAGAGGAAACAGCACCCGTTAAATTCACCTTCTTCTGTGTACCGTAACCTACGACAACAACCTCATCCAGGGTTTGTGTATCCTCTTTCAGTACGACAGAAATATTCGTCTTGTTTTTAACCGATACATTCTGTGTCATATAACCGATATAGGATACTTCTACCGCATCGCTTTGTACTAGTGTCAGCGAGAATTTTCCGTCGATATCCGTTATGATACCGTTCCTTGTCCCCTTTTCGACTACGTTTGCACCGATAATAGGCAATCCGGATTCATCCGTTACAATACCTGTTATCGTTTTCCTGCTATCTTGCTGAGTCTTTACTGGTGCCGGTTTGATTAAAATCAGGTTTCCTTCGATAGTAAATACAGCGCCTGTCCCTTCCAATATCTCGACCATTGCTTCTTTTACCGGTTTACCGGCTATATTTACCGATACCAGGCGGTTCTTGTCAATGGTAGATTCACTGTAAGCAATAGATAATTTTGTTTGGTTTTCCACTTCTTCAAAAACATCGGCCAATGTGACGTTTCGCTTGTTTATATTTACATTTTGTGCCGATAGAATTGTGGTCATGAAGAAAAGGAATAAATAGGTAAATATCTTTCGCAAAGTTACTACAAAAAAGTGAAATGCGGAAAGATATAGTGATAGAATTGAGTTACAAGGGTTTTGGTTGAAGTGGCGATAATCCGTGAAGCCATTACAATCCCTGCC
>NZ_QSDP01000042.1:0-51914 GCF_003463685.1 Parabacteroides sp. AM58-2XD | reverse complement strand
TTAAAAATTAGATAAGATTACATTTTAACTATATTTTTATACCGAATTTAAATAACATTACTATATTTGAAGCCGAAAACCATATTTGTTCTACTAAAACTATGGTGAATTATTAAGTGCTTAAACTAATGAATGAAAGTATGAATCCGGATTTTATGTATGACTAGTGAGGAGTATAAGCCTTGTAATGAAAGAGTTGGTGCTTTGTGAGGGAGCATTAAACATAAAAAAAGTATGATTGTTTAATTTTTAAATTTAGCTTATGTTGACAAACTCGAGACTGGTTAAGGCTTTAGTCCTGGCTACTGTATTCGGTACAGGCGGGACTATCAATGCCGCTGTAATCCCCACCTCCGCAGGAGCGATGATTACACAGCAGAAAAACAAAGTTACAGGTGTAGTTGAAGATGAAATGGGCCCTATTGCGGGTGCTTCTATTTCAGTGAAGGGAACTTCCACCGGGACAATTACCGACATGGACGGTAAGTTTACACTGGATGGAATTCAAAAAGGTGCGGTACTTGTTGTCTCATTCGTAGGATTGGCTACGCAAGAGATTGTTTGGGACGGACAAAGTATTTTGAATGTAAAACTTGTTAGTGATACGCAGGATTTGGACGAAGTGGTTGTTGTTGCTTATGGTACGGCAAAGAAATCTTCATTTACAGGTTCAGCTTCTGTTGTAAAGTCCGAGCAGTTGGAGAAAATCTCCGGTACGGGTTTCGCTGAAGCCCTTCAGGGGATGAGTGCTGGGGTAAATGTCACCAATAACGAAGGTAACCCGGGAGGTGAAACCCGTATCCAGATTCGTGGTATCAGCTCCATGTCAGGAAAGACCACTCCGCTGTACATTGTTGACGGTATGCCGTATGATGGTAGCCTAACGTCTATTTCTCCTTCTGATATTGAATCTATGACCGTATTGAAAGATGCGGCAGCCTCTTCTCTTTATGGTTCCCGTGCAGCCAACGGTGTGGTTGTTATCACGACTAAAAAGGGGAAAGCCGGTAAACCTACCATCAATTTCAGAGGTGCCTGGGGTACTTCGGATAATGCTGTAAAGAATCCGACAAAAGCAGACCCGTATGAACAGATGACAAATACCTGGCGTGCAATCTACAACGACCAGTACTATGTAAATGGTATGGATAAACAGGCAGCCGGTGATTATGCTTCTTCAACACTTTTGCCGCATATGGTAAATCCGCGTGTAAATTCACAAGGAGAAACTGTTTATGTCACTCCGTTCAAATGGACTGGAGATGCTTCCAATTATGTATTGCACGATGGCAATGGTAATTGCTGGACAAATCCGAATCTGGAAATGGTTTGGGACGAAAGCGATTATGATTGGTATGGTGCCGTCTTCTCCCGAAAACTACGCCAGGATTATGGTATTGATGTTAGCGGTTCAACCAATGACGGTAAGACCAGCTACTATACTTCTATTTCTTATTTGAACGATAAAGGATATGCGAATAATCAGTATTACAAACGCTACTCTTTCCGTGCGAATGTAACTTCCGAATTGACAAAATGGTTGCAAATGGGCGGTAGTCTGGCATATAGCTACTCACGCCAGAATGTATCAGGTTCTAACCGTGCCTTGGTATTTTCAAATACCCTGAACTCTCCCTGGTTGAGAAATTCCGATAATACAGATTGGTATTATTCACAGAAAACTGGTGAGCGTATGTATGACTTTGGCGTAAACAGTTCCAACTTCTTCGGAGCACATGTTCTTCAGAATGGCGGTGATTATTGGAATAACCCGAATGATGAAGATTTCAACAATAATGAAGGAGGCATGTTGACTGCTCACTATTTTGCAGATTTCAAATTACCTTTTGATATTAAGTTCAAAACAAGTGTGAACCTGGATGATATCACCAAAAATGAATATCAGTATGGTTCGGCCGTTCATGGACAAGGCCAGCTGGAACCGTTTGGTGTGACTGTTATGACGAATGGCGGTTGGGCTTCACGCGCAAATTATAAAACGACTTCGGTAACATGGAATAACCTGCTGAGTTGGGATAAAACTTTCGGTGACCATAGTTTGAATATCCTGTTGGGCCACGAGTTGTATTCTTATAACCAGCAGTATAATTACGGTTATGGCGAAGGTATCATGCAGTTAGGCCAGTATGAATTGACTTCTACTACCAAAAACTGGGCTGTAGATTCTTACAGAAACCGTTATGCCCTGCTTTCATTCTTCGGAAAAGCCGATTATAATTTCCTGAATAAATATTATGTATCCGCTTCTTTCCGTCGCGACGGTTCTTCCCGCTTCAGTAAAGACAGCCGTTGGGGTAACTTCTTCTCGGTAGGTGCATCCTGGAGATTCTCGAAAGAGGCTTTCATGGAAGATATTAAATGGATCGATAACCTGGCATTACGCGGTAGTTTCGGTACATCCGGTAATGATAAGTTGTATCCGCGTAACGAAAACGGTACACCGGGTGATGAAATTTTGTACGCATATCAGGGATACTATGACTCTGACGATATTTATGGAATGGCAGGCTATAAGCCGACAACCATCCCGACACCGAAGTTGAAATGGGAACGTAATGAACAATATAATATCGCTGTGGATTTCAGTTTCCTGAGCAGAATCAGTGGTACGATTGAATACTATTCACGCAGTTCAAAAGACTTGTTGTACTATAAGAGTCTTCCTTTATCTTCACAGACGGGAGATGCTTCCGGTGTAAATACCAACCTGGGTAATGTTCGTAACAGTGGTGTGGAATTGACATTGAATGCTACTGCCATCAGGACTAACAACTTCCAGTGGAATATCGACTTTAACTTCTCTACATTAAAGAATGAAGTAACTTATCTGCCGGGTGGTTCTTATATTTACTCCAACCGTGGTTCGAGTTATAAGCTGGAAGAAGGGTATTCTTTGTTTGAATTCTTTATGGTTAAGAATGCCGGTGTAAATCCTGATAACGGAAATATGCAATATTGGGTACAGGATGGCAACGGTGGCTGGAAGAAAACAGAAAACTATTCGGATGTAACAACTGACGATTATCAATATTGCGGTTCTTCCATTCCTAAAGCATTCGGCTCGATCACCAATAACTTTAAGTACCGCGATTTTGATTTGTCTTTCATGTGGTATGCTTCTTTTGGTGCTAAGATGTGGGACTATGTTTATCAGGAACGTACAACAGTTCGTGACGGTGTCGGTATTATCCAGGATTTGGTGGATGGTGACGTTTGGATGCAATCGGGCGATAATGCCAAATTCCCGCGCTGGTCGGCTGTAGATTATTCCAATACACGTAAGAACTCTGATTTCTATCTGTTTGACAATGATTATCTGCGTTTGAGAAACCTTACATTCGGATATACATTGCCTAAGAATCTGACAAAGAAAATCGGTGTATCCAATGCCCGCGTATATTTGTCGGGTGACAACTTGTTGACTTTTGGTCCTGCTGCCAAGCGCCATTCAGAACCGGAAACAGGTGTGATGGGTAATAACTATAATGGTAATGCTGATACTGACAACGGTATCCAGGGTTCAAGAAGAGTATATATGTGTGGTATTCAAGTTTCATTTTAAAAACCGTATGTTCTTATGAAAAGTTTATATAAAACCGTAAAGATAATGTCATTGGCTGTACTTACTCTTTCCTTGAGTAACTGTACGGACGAATTGACTACAAATTCATCTACAGCGATTTCGGAAGAAACGATTCTTTCAAGCACGAACCAGTTAAACATGGTGCTTAACTCTGTTTACAAATATATTCTGATGGGTGATAATGGATCAGGAAGTCAGAATGATGCTTGTTATGCCGGTTTACCTGGTTATTGCATGTATTACGACCTGACCGGTGCCGATATTATGAGTACGACCAACTATGGCGGTTCTCCGGAAATGTGTTACCGGGCTGCACCGGAACGTACGCAATCTACCGGCGATTATTCCAAAAGAATCTGGGTGAATATGTATAAGGCGATCAACCAGGCGAATATCATTCTGGATGCCCTGCCGGATGCAACCGGAGAAGATTCCGAAAAGAACGATTTGAAAGGGCAGTGTCTGGCAATCCGCGGTATCTGTTATTTTAACCTGATCATGAATTATCAGCAGACTTATGCAATTGCTAAGGACAAGCGAGGTGTTATTCTGCGGACATCGTCTTCCGATCCGGAATCGATGGGTTTCTCTACCGTTCAGCAATGCTATGACCAGATACTGAAAGATTTGAAGGAAGCCAAAACGTTGCTGGCCGGTTATGACAGAACTGATATGTGGAGGCTGAATGCGGATGTGGTTTCCGGTCAGTTGGCGCGTGTTTATCAGGTAATGGGAGATTGGTCGAATGCTTTGTCGGAGGCGAAATCCGTTTATGACAAATACAATACATTGATGACTGAAAACGAATGGTACAGCGGTTTTGATAATTTCCTGACCGATGGTTGTAAAGAAGTTATTTGGGGAGTAAAATACACGAACCTGACAAATATCAGTTCCAATACGGAGTTCAATTACTGGTATAACCAGGACCCTAGTTACGGGGAAGGTATGACGGACGGTCCTATTTACTGCTTTATCAACTTGCTGGTAGATGGAAAATATGTAGAATTGTTTGACGATGGTGATTATCGCGGTCGCAGATGTGATAAGACAACCGGTGTTACAGATGCAGATGTTAAAAACGTTATGTTCTGGCATCGTACAAACAACGGCGATAGCGAAACAAGAAGAAAATGGGCCTATAATAAATTCAAATATTATGGTGATGCCAACGGAGCCAAACAAGGTAATACTTATCCGGAGCTTCCTTTGATGCGTGGTTCGGAAATGTTGCTTATCATGGCTGAAGCAGAAGCTAACCAGGGTAATACAGAAACTGCATTGTCTTATCTTACGACATTACAAAGTGCAAGAAATGTGGCAAACCTGACGACGACAACGGTTAAGGATGATTTACTGGAAGCTATCTATGTGGAACGTCGTAAAGAACTCCTGGGCGAAGGTGTAACCGGTATGTATGATCTGCTTCGTCTGCAAAAACCGTTGTATCGTTATGGTTCAAGCAGTACGAATCCTGCCGGTCATTATTCGTGGGGTATGATGTATCTGGATAATTTCAATGCGTCGGACGCACAGCCTTACGGTTATCTGCCGTCTAACGATTATCGTTTTATCTGTCAGATCCCGCAGTTGGAGTTGGCTAACAACGAAGTGATCAGTAATGCTGATCAGAATCCGTTCAGCGGACAATAACAAGTCATTTCTATAAATAGTAGTAGGAGGGACACGTTTTTGTGATGTGTTCCTCTTTTTTGTGATGTGTAAATAGTTAAAAATGTTTGGGCTTATGGTCGTTATTGATTTTTCTTCTCAATATGTATGTCATTGTTTGAGTACCGGTTTTGTATATGCATAGCAATTCAGAGTGAGTTAAAATATATTTATTTGAGTAATAAATATACATAATTATGCAAGTATTAAATAATGATAAGTTATATTTGCTGATGGAGATGCTATAATTTGTAGAGAGGGTGTGTAGAAAATGTTGTGTGCAAATATCAGTGTATCTTCGTTTTATTGAACTTTATTTTGTTGAAATGTATACCTGTCACTTTTGTCGGAGAAAAGTGTAACCTCTAATGAAATGAACGCTATTGTGATTAATTTTATTTAATTAAAGACTTGAATTTAGCTATGTGGACCAACTCAAAACTAATTAGATCACTGATGATTTCTGTATTGTTGGGTGCGGCAGGTACGATTGCTGCCAATCCTACAGGTCCGGAAACGATGGTAGTACAACAGGGTAATAAGGTAACCGGCCTGGTAGAAGACCAGATGGGACCTGTCGCCGGAGCTTCTGTTGTAGTGAAAGGAACCACTATCGGTACGATAACCGATATCGATGGAAAGTTTACTCTGGATAATGTTCGGCGGGGAGCGACTATTGTGATCTCCTTCGTCGGTTTAGCCACACAGGAGATCACCTGGAACGGGCAATCTATTTTAAATGTAAAATTAAGTGATGCGACACAAGACTTGGATGAAGTCGTTGTCGTAGCCTATGGAACGGCAAAAAAGTCAACCTTCACCGGATCGGCCTCCGTTGTAAAAGCCGAAAAGCTCGAAAAGATTATGGGTTCCGGCTTTGCGGAAGCATTGCAGGGAATGAGTGCCGGTGTGAATGTAGTGAACGTACAAGGTAACCCCGGAGCCGATGCCCGTGTGGAGATTCGTGGTATTGCTTCCATGTCCGGAAAGGCAGATCCGTTATATATTGTGGACGGGATGCCTTATGATGGAAAACTGAATCAGATCAATCCTACGGACATCGAATCGATGACGGTGTTGAAGGATGCGGCGGCCACTTCGCTCTACGGTTCGCGTGCAGCAAACGGCGTCGTAATGATTACAACCAAGCGGGGAAAATCGGAAAAACCGCGTATTAATTTCCGTGGAGGTTGGGGTACTTCGGATAATGCAGTCAAGAATCCGAAAAAAGCCGATCCGTACCAGCAGCTGGAAAATACCTGGTATGCCTTGTATTATGACGCTCTCCTCTATGATGGCATGAATATGCAGCAGGCGGGCGATTATGCTTCGTCGCAGGCATTGACCAAACAGGTAAAGGCTACAAAAGATTCGAACGACAATCCGATTTATGTCACTCCGTTCAGACATATCAATGAAAATTACGTATTGCATGACGGCAATGGGAATCCTTACATGAATCCTAATCTGGAATATGTCTGGGATGAAGATGATCGGGATGTTTACAAAGCTATCTTCTCCCGTAAACTGCGCCAGGATTATAGTGTGGATATAAGTGGTCAGGCCAATGGTGGAAAAACAGCCTATTTCTTCTCCGGCGGTTATCTGGACGACCAGGGATATGGTAACCGGCAATATTATAAACGTTATTCTTTCCGTACCAACCTGAGTACAGAGTTGTTCGATTGGTGGAAAGTGGCCGGTAGCCTTTCTTATTCGCGTCATCGCCAGAACCTTTCTGGTGGTGCCAGCCGTGCGGCTAACTTTACGACAACTTTGTCTTCACCCTGGTTACGTAATGAAGATAATACCGGTTGGGTCGTTTCCGAAAAAACAGGGGAACGGATGTACAGTTACGGCAAATATACCAATAACTTCTTTGGTGCCCATATCCTGAATAACTCGGGTGATTATTGGGATAATCCGAACGATGACAGTTTCGATAACAATATGGGGCATATCCTGTCTGCCCAGGTAAATACAGAGTTTACTCTGCCTTTCAACCTGAAATTCCGTTCGGCTTTGAATATTGACGATTACTGGTATCGTACTATGCAATAAACTTCTGCCGTACATGGTAGCGGACAGAATGAACCTTATGGTATTTCTATACTGGCAGACGGTGGTTATGCCAGCCGTTATAATTTCAATAAACGTTCCACCACCTGGAATAATGTATTGTCAGGTGAATGGATGATCGGTGACCATACGATTTCAGGTCTGGTCGGACATGAGTGGTATACCTGGGACTCCCACTACGAACAAGGTTGGGGTGAAGGTATCATGGAACTGGGTAAATATGAATTGTCGAATACCACCAAGAACTTCGGTGTTTCCGGCGGACGTGATAAATACTCTCTGCTTTCGTTCTTTGGTAAAGTCGATTATAACTTCTTGAATAAGTATTACTTGTCCGCTTCGCTTCGTGAGGATGGTTCTTCCCGTTTCAGCTCCGATCATCGCTGGGGTACATTCTGGTCGACTGGCGGTTCATGGCGAATATCGAAAGAAGGTTTTATGGAAGACCTGAAATGGATTGATAACTTGTCGTTGCGTGGTAGTTACGGTACGACTGGTAATGATAAGCTGATTGTGCGTGAATCGAATGGTAAGGCAGGGGATGAAGTCCTTTATGGATACCAGGGTACTTATGAAAGTGATGACCTGTATCTGAAATCCGGTTTAAAACCATCTACCTATCCGACACCGGACTTGAAGTGGGAAAGTAATCAGCAATGGAATATCGGTTTGGATTTCTCCGTATTCAACCGACTTAGCGGTACAGTGGAATATTATTCCCGTACTTCCCATGACTTGTTGTATTATAAGGAACTGCCTCTCTCTGCCCAGGTTGGTAGTGCATCCGGGTATAATATGAATATCGGTGACCTGCGTAATAGCGGGATTGAAATCACATTGAATGCGAATATCCTTACAACGAAAGATTTCAGATGGGATATCGATGCCAACATGAGTACGCTGAAAAATGAGGTGACTTATTTGCCTACAGGTCCTTATACCTATTCCGGTACGGCTTGTACCTACAAGATGGAGGAAGGCAAGTCTCTGTATGAATTTATCGCTCCCCAGTACGACGGTGTTAATCCGGAAACCGGAGTACCCGGCTGGTTGATCCGCGATGGTAACGGCGGTTGGAAACGTACGGAAAAGCAGGAGGAAGTAACGACAGACGATTTTGTGTACTGTGGCTCCGCGATCCCCAAAGTATTCGGTGCTATCACCAATAACTTCCAGTTCAAAGGGATCGACCTGTCATTCATGTTCTATTATTCTTATGGTTCCAAAATATCGGACTATACATATAAAGAACGTATCATGAACCGTCCGGGTGTCGGTGTCATACAGGAGTTGGTTGAGGACAGATGGCGTCAACCGGGCGATGCGGATGTACTTATCCCACGTTGGTCGTACAACCAGTATGGTGCGACGGTAAAGTATGCCGATAACTTCGTATTCGACAACCATTACTGGCGTCTGAGAAACCTGACATTAGGTTATACGCTGCCTAAGAGCCTTACCCGCAAGGCCCTGGTAGAAAACCTGCGTGTTTATGTAACCGGTAATAACCTGTTGACTTTCGGTCCTGCCAAAAAACGCTACACAGACCCCGAAACAGGTATAATGGGTAACAGTTATAACGGTAATGTTGAAACCGATAACGGTATTCAGGGTTCGAGAAGACTGTATATGGTCGGTATTCAAATCACATTGTAAACGTAAAAAATGATATTTATGAAACGATTTATAAATATATCCTTCCTGTCCCTGGTTTTTGCTGGTATGGCCCTGACCGGATGTAACGACGACCTGACAACCAGCTCCTATGTGAAAGTAAACGATGAAGATGTACTGGGGAATGTCTCTCAGTTGGAAAAAGTATTGACTTCAGCTTATAAGCAGCTGTATTTTAATACCGATAAAGGCGACCGTGTGTATGCTGGCCTCCCCGGATTCCAGATGTATGTCGATGCGAGTGGTCCCGACGTGATCAGCCATACCAATATGGGAGGTGATCAGGTAACAGCATACCAGTATTCCAACTCAAAAACACAGGCTGACGGAAATGCCTCAAAAATCTGGTCGATGTGTTATAATGTGATCAACCGTGCCAATATCATCCTGACCAATGTGGATGCCGCCGCCGGTGATGAAACACAGAAAAAACATATCAAAGGTCAGGCGTTGGCAATGCGTGGAATCCAGTATTTCCATCTGATCCAGAATTACCAACAGACCTATGTGATAGCCAAAAGCAAGCGTGGCGTGATTCTGCGTACCTCTTCTGATGACGAATCCCATAAAGGTTTTTCTACCGTGGAGGAAATCTATACCCAGATTGTGTCCGACCTGACGACGGCTAAAACATTGCTTGCCGATTATAATCCGGACGATATGTGGCTGATCAACTCTAAAATATGTTCGGGAATCCTGGCCCGTGTTTACCTGGTCATGCAGAACTGGGACGGTGCCTACAACGAAGCCAAGATCGTCTACGACCAGCACAGCCAGTTGATGACCCGCGAACAATACCGTTCCGGTTTCGACGATATGATCTCCGGCAATTATGCGGAAGTGGTATGGGCCATGAAATATACAGCCGATAATAACCTGGGCGGTAGTACGCAGTTCAACTTCTGGTACAACCAGGATGCCAGCTACGGCGAGGGTTATGCTGACGGTCCTATCTACTCGTTCCTTGACTACTTCGTGGATGAGCAGTTTGTGAAACTGTTTGAAGAAAAAGAAGACCGTTATCAGTTTTGGAAACGTACGAACAATGCGAATACGGAAATCAATACAAAATGGGCTTTCGATAAGTATAAACACTATGGTGAAGACGGCGGAAGTGTTATCCAAAGCGCCACCCGTCCGGAAGTCTGCCTGATGCGCGGAGCCGAAATGCTGCTGATCATGGCCGAAGCTGCCGCCCAAAAAGGTAACTCCGGTGAGGCCCTGAATCTGCTGAACCGTTTGCAGGTGGCGCGTAATGCTACCCCGACAACCAATGCCGGCGGTGATGCGTTGTTGGAAGACATCTATGTGGAACGCCGCAAAGAATTGATCTGTGAAGGACAGGCAGGTTTCTATGACCTGGTGCGCCTGCAAAAGAGATTGGTCCGTATCGGTGAATCAACTACCAATCCTGCCGGCCATTATGTCTGGGGAATGCAGTATCTGAACGGATATAATGCGCTCGATCCGCAACCGATAGGCACTTTGGAAGCGAATGATTATCGTTTCTTCTGCCAGATCCCTCAGATGGAAATCCTGAACAATGATGCGATCTCCGAATCGGATCAGAATCCTTGGAGCGGACAATAAGCAGATCATATTTACCTGAAAACCCGTTTTAAACGAGCACAAACTTCGTTTAAAACGGGTTTTTTCTCGTTTAAAACGGGGTTACAGTCCGTTTAAGACGAATTTCATCTCGTTTAAAACGAGATTTTTGCGACATCTACCTTTAGATGATGAATGTATCGGTATTCTTTTTATTTTTTACCGTTTATAGCTTCCAACAAGAATTTGCCCGGTTTGAATTTTACGGTTGTTCTTGCCTTGATCCGTACCGGAGTGCCGGTCTTTGGATTACGCGCCATCCGGCTACTTTGCGGTCTGGGAATCAACGTCCCGAAGCCAATAAGGACTATTTCTTCATTTTGGGACATTTTTTCAGTCACGATCTCTATATAAGATTCCAGGACTTTTTTTGCTTTTTGTTTATTCAATCCGGACTTTTCAGCTAAAGCCACAATGAGTTCTGCTTTGTTCATAGGTATTTTTTTTATGATTAATGATTCTGCAAAGCTAATGAAAAGACCTATTATTATTCAAGACTTCTCGAATTATTTCTTTTATTTTACATAAATATGAACTTGTTTATCTGTTTCTACGCTCTTTTAAGCTTCGCACCCGGTAAATGAATCGACTGAAAGCCAAAATGACTGTCAACTGTCAACTTCAGAACTGAACCAAATTCTTTTGGTATAGTTTAATCTGTCATAAAAGAAGAGGCGTGTCTGCGAAGGTGTACTTCTTTCCTGTAGATAACGGGATTTAATCCCGGTAGGGTTTGCCGGAATAAATGAAGAATGTATCTTTGTAGGAGATCGTTAACAACTTAAAAAGATATACCATGAATAAAATCAGTTTACTGTTTATTTTGTCTGTATTAATCACTTTTTCTGCATATGCCCAGGATGATATAAAGATAACGCATGCCCCTTATCTGCAAAATCTGGGAGAAAATGAAGTCACTATTGTATGGACTGCGAACAAGCCTTCGATCGGCTGGGTGGAACTGGCGCCTGATGACGGAACTCATTATTATCAGACAGAACGTCCGAAGTTCTTTAATGCGAAGAATGGCATCAAGCTGACCTCCACTGTCCATTCTGTGCATCTGACAGGGTTAAAGCCCGGCACACGTTATCGCTACCGGGTGTATTCGCAGGAAGTGTTAAGCCATGTCGGTTGGCGGGTGATTTACGGGAATGTGGCGGCAACGTCTGTTTACGGCAAGCAACCGCTGACGTTCCTGACCAGCGATCATAGCAGGCAATCCGTGAATTTTGCCATGGTCAACGATATCCACGGAAAAAGCGATTTGCTGGAAAAACTGATTTCCCATTGTGATCTGAAAAAGACCGATATGTTTCTGTTCAATGGCGATATGGTCTCTATTTTCAATAATGAAAAGGAAATATTCGAAGGCTTTATGGATAAGGCAACCGAACTTTTCGCCTCCGAGATACCAATGTACTATACCCGTGGAAACCATGAAACCCGCGGTTCCTTTGCTACCGCATTCCAGGACTATTTCTCTCCGAAACAGGAGCATATCTATTACATGTTCCGCCAGGGACCTGTCTGCTTTGTTATCCTGGACAGTGGCGAAGATAAGCCGGATTCGGATCTTGAATATGCCGGCATAACGGTCTATGACCAGTATCGTACGGAACAGGCGGAATGGTTGAAGAAGGTACTTGAAAGCAAGGAGTATAAAGAAGCACCGTTTAAGGTCGTTGTCTGCCATATGCCTCCGTTTGGCGGTTGGCACGGTGAACAGGAAGTTGCCGAAAAGTTTATCCCCTTACTCAATAATGCCGGTGTCGATATCATGCTTTGCGGCCACCTTCACCGGTATATGCGGAATGAACCGAAAGACGGTGTCCGTTTTCCGGTTATCGTAAACTCCAACAATACGGTGTTGAAAGCGGAAGCAGGCGCAAAAGAATTAAACATCAGGATACTGGACATGGAGGGGAAAGAGGTGGATATGCTGACAATAAATAAGTAAAAGATAACTCCTGATATAAATTATCCCCAACAAACAGTGTAGGTGCTGCTTGTTGGGGATTTTTGTTGTTCAATTGGTTAAGAGAGTTTTCTTCATACTATAATATACATTAGTCTTTGCCTACATATCCTTGGTTTTGCTTTAAATTCGGATTGGCAAGAATTTCGCTTTCCGGTATCGGCCAGACTTCGTTTTTGTTTTTGCGGAACTGCCGTATTTCTATCTGCACCTTTTTGCCGGTTGCGGGATTTACTGCTCCGTATATAGGGCCATTCATTGTCTGTTCGCCAATATCCCATCTGCGGATGTCCATGTAGCGGGCACCTTCGAAAGACAGTTCGATACGACGTTCCCGGCGATATAATTCACGTACTTTGGCTTCGCTGTTATATTCGGCGGCAGTAACCTGTATCTGACCGGCACGTTTTCTTATATCATTTATATACTTTAATACATCCGGGT
Organism: Parabacteroides sp. AM58-2XD; assembly: GCF_003463685.1. Taxonomy (NCBI): domain Bacteria; kingdom Pseudomonadati; phylum Bacteroidota; class Bacteroidia; order Bacteroidales; family Tannerellaceae; genus Parabacteroides; species Parabacteroides sp. AM58-2XD. The sequence continues at coordinate 38,856 of NZ_QSDP01000042.1, read as the reverse complement.
TATTGTATTGTCCGGTTTCGATCAAACACTCTACGTAATTAAGCAAAATTTCGGCATACCGGATGATCATGTAGTCGTTTCTTTGACTGGTCCTGTCTTGTGGATCATAGAACTTCTTCAGCATGAAACCACTGCGCGATGCATTTGGCCTGCCGACGGCTTCAGGTCCTTCTCCCCATGGATCGTAGGTGTATTGCTCAAAAGTTGTATTGTCGTAAGGCATAACAATAGTCGCATAAAGACGTGGATCACGGTTATTATTATACAGAGGATCTTTAGAATAAATATCCAGTGAGTCTGGTCCTAATTCTTGCAAGGTTTTTCCTTGCTTGGTTTCGAATGTGTTAACGAAGTCGAGTGTGGGCCATGAGGTACATTGCTGTCCCAATCCTGGTCCGGAAAAACGGAAATAAGCCTCTTTGCATCCGGCTGGTTTGATAAGTATCCGTTCTTTATTGGAGCCGTCCATGCTGACTGTCCGAAATAGATCTCTGAAATTTTTGCCAGGATCGTCATCTTCCGCTGTTGTATAGAATAGTTCATATCTTCCGCTATTTATAATTTCAGCCGCAGCCTGTCTGGATACTTCGTAACGTTTGGCATTTAAGGCAACAATCGATTTAAGAGATAAGGCTACAGCTTTATCCATTCTGTCTTTTTTTGCATCCTCATATTTGAAGGGTAGGTCTTCAATAGCCAACGCACGGTCTAATTCAGCCAGAATAAAATCGACAACCGCTTCAAGTGTAGAACGTTCCATATAATTCTCGTTAGGAGATAAAGCATGATCAACGACGGGGATGCCTTCTTTATATCCGAAATATTTGAATAATTCCCAATGATAATATGCACGTAAAATGATTCCTTCCGCACGCATTCGTTCTTTTTCACTCGGATCGATAAAGTATGCTTTGTCCATATTTTCGAGCAAACGGCAGCAGTTCCGGATATTCTTGTAATAGGATGTCCACACATCAGAAATACCACCAAAAGAGTTGGGACTATCGGAGGTAATAGTGCTGTTTCCGATGGTGGTTATAAAACCTCCGAAATCAGCTCCATGATAAGTGTTGTCTGTAAATCCTTCGTAATGGATGATTGAGGCATAAGGTGCTGTATAATGCAGGGAGCCGGAGGGTAGTGAATAGCAAAGATTCAAGGCTGCTCCCACTTCACTACTGGTTTTCCAGAAAGCATCGTCGGTAGCACCGAAAGGATTATCCCGTGTCAGAAAGTCGCTGCAACTGGATAGTAAGACTGTAAGACTCAATAATAAATATGTATTTTTCATATCTGTATTCCTTTTAAAATGAAATATTTATACCTGCGGAATATGTTTTTGACAGAGGATAAGTACTGTCTCCTCCTCTGGCTTCAGGGTCAATCTTGTTTTCTTTAGCTATTGTAAACGGATTCTGAAGATTTACAAAGAAGCGCAGATTGGATACCCAGTATTTATTGCTAAAAGAAGAAGGGACCGTATATCCTACCTGGATATATTTTACCCGGCAGTAGCTGGCATCAAAGTACCAGAAATCAGATGATTTGCCGTTTTCGCCGGAGGTTGGTGTCAAGCGTGGAAAACGGGCGTCCGGATTATCTTTTGTCCAATAGTCCAGATGGAATGTCTGTGGAGTGGCAGCATTGCCAATCGGATCGGAAAAGGCTCCTCCGTAGTAGGCATCAACTCCCGATACGCCTTGTAGCATGATCTCAAAATCAATATTTTTCCAGTTCAGACTCAGGTTTGCGAAGTAGTTGAAATCAGGTTCTCCGTTTCCCATAACTTTACGGTCGTTAGCCGTGATCATATTATCACCGTCAAGGTCCATATAACGGGTGTCTCCGGGCTGTTGTCCGTCTATGATTACAATGCCTTCTTTGGGGATGTAACTTCCGTCACTTTGCTGAATGAAATCGCTTTCCTGTAATAATCCGTTCGACACATACCGGTAATGGCTGCTCAACGCATGTCCTTCTTTGTCGATATGGCTACCGCCGTCATAAGGACCTCCGGGTAGTTTCTCAATCTTATTTTTATTACGGGATATACCTCCGAATGCTGAAACTTTCCAATCCCCGAAGGTTTGCATATAATTCATACTGAATTCCCAACCTCTGTTTCTTATTTCTCCGGCATTGATATCCGATTGTCCGATACCGCCGACAGATGATAAAGGCGGTCTTAAAATAATGTCTGAGGTTAGTTTGTCGTAATAATCGAAGGTGATATCTATCATATTATTGAAAATGCTAAAGTCGACACCAGTGTTGAACATGGATACCTTTTCCCATGAAATATCCGGATTTCCGAAAATAAGTTCGGAGCCGTTGTTCGGATCGATCGTACTTTGGTATTTATAGGCGCCGATATTCTCGTTTCCCAATAATCCGTATGAACCTCTTAGTTTTAGATTGTTTATCCATTCAACCTCCTTTAAAAAAGCCTCTTTATTCACATTCCATCCGATAGCTCCGGACGGGAACCAACCGAACTTATTTCCGGGACCAAAACGTGACGATCCGTCACGGCGGATAGTTGCTTCAAACAAATAGCGTTCGTCGTACGTATAATTGGCTTTAGCCAGTAATGATTGCATGGCATATTCATCCCACACGCCGCTGTTGTTTAATTCGGCATTTACTCCGGCAATGACAAACAGCCGGTGTTTTTCATTAAACGTTTTAGTATAGTCAACGGTTCCCCCTATATAGTAATAGCTGGAACGCCATGTGGAGGAAGGCTGAAAGTTACCCCATGTGGCAATAAGCTGTCCGTTATCGTAATCGAAAAAGTTGACTGCACGACGGTCTCCTTTGGTTGCACCGCTGTTTACTTGGTAACTGAATTGTCCGGCCAGGTTTAAACCGGGTATTATTCCCCATTTGGGTTGCAGGTTGACACTGATATTATCTGTCAGGTTCTCGGTAAAACCTCCTTTTTCAATTTGTGCCAGCGGATTTCTCATGCTTGAACCGTAATTCCCATAGTATTCATTGGGGTCTCCTTCCCGCTGCAGATATTTACCCACGATAGTAGGAGGTGTCCAGTACAGCAAGCTAATAGGATTGAATGCTCCGGTAGCTCCGTCCACACTACATTTATGCTGTGTTCCGCGAATCACATTCAGGTCAACGCCTACTGTGATATTCTCACGTAAACTGACGGTGGTATTTGCGCGGAGGTTCAGACGATCGTATGTGAAATCTTTGACAAAACCAGTCTGCGACATATAATTACCTGTAATGGCAAAACGGGCAATGCTGCTACCTCCGTAAACGGATACCGAATGGTTTTGTATCGTTGCATTTTTCCATAACAAATCCGTCCAGTCGGTATCGGGGTATTTGTATGGATCGCTTTGGTCGATTGTCTTTTGTATCGCATCTTCCGAATAAACCGGGTCGCCTCCATTATTCTTGTGGGCTTCGTTCATCATTCTCATGTAAGTCGGGGCATTTACAAAATCAGGCATATAGGTTGCTTTTTGCACGCCACCGTATCCATTGTAACTGACTTTGATTTTGCCGGGCTGGCCCCTTTTCGTTTTTACCACGATAACTCCGTTTGCTGCACGGGCTCCATAAATAGCTGCCGCCGCCGCATCTTTTAAGACAGTGACACTTTCAATCGTTGTGGGATCGAGGTTGTCCATATTCATAGGGATACCATCCACCAGGACCAGTGGAGACAGGTTACCCATCGTAACGCCTCTGATCTTTATTATTGCCGCATCTCCACCCGGCAGGCCGGTCGATTGTGTGACGGTAATTCCTGTCACACCACCTTGCAGCGCCTGTGATAATGAAGTGATCGGTTTGTTATTGAGTGTTGCATCCAGTTTAACCTGCGAGATAGAGGAAATGCTGTTTAGTTTACGTTCTTCTGTGAAACCGGTTACGATCACCTCTTCCAAAGCACTTATATTTTCGGCCAATGAAATGATCAGGTTCGACTGATGACGCTTTACCACATATTCGACAGGTTTGTAACCGACATACGAGAAGATCAGAATATCATCCCGTTGGGCTTCGATATGGAAAAGGCCGTCCAGATCGGTGGCTACGCCCTGGTTAGAACCTTTTATCTGGATAGTAACACCCGGCAGGGAGAAGGCGGCTCCTGCTTATCGAATACCTGGCCTTTTATTGATATTTTATTGCTGGCCTGTTGATTCTTAGGTTCTGCTTTGTAAAGAATAATATGTTTGTTCTCGATCTTATAGCTGATGTTTTTGTCAGTTAACACTTTGTCTAAAATACTTGAAACAGTCTCCTTCCGGGCGGAAACTGAAACTTTGGGACTTAGGTCGATTTGGGAATCCTCGTAGAAGAAAGAATATTCGCTGCTTTTTTTTATAACTGAGAGAACTTCTTCTATGCTTGCATTTTTCATGGTAAATGAAAATACCTTGGTTTGCGAATATGTTTCCGCTGAAACATATAAAGCGCAACAGATTAAATAAAAGGCTGTAATTCTCATAATTCGCTTCAATTTAAGACAATAAATGCCTGAAACGAGATGCTTGTCTTGTTTTTTTTTCATACTTTTGTGAAGAAATTTAATTGCTAATTAAGTTTACGTGTTTGCTTCGGCAAACGCAGAGAATAGGGAATATGGAGGTATTTCCTATTCTTTTTTTTAATGAAGTTATACCATAGGCGATATTAGATTAGGTTTATATTCTGATTACTTTACTGCTATCTCATCTGATCGTGATAATATTATCTTTTTTCTGATAATTCAGCTTACTACTTATTTTTAGGATATTCAATATTTCATCGATTGATTCTCCCCGTATGAACTCACCGGTAAAGTGGCGGGAGGCCACATCCGGATTCTCAATGATAAATGTTACACCAAACCCTCTTTCCAATGTCTGGGCGAATTCAGGGAATGGGGTAGAGTGAAAAGAATACTTTCCGCTCCTCCACATAGTAGCCACTAAGGGATCTACCTGCTTGGTCGAAAATGTATTCATTTGTTTATTGAAGGTTACACAGTCGTTAGGCTTCATATCGAGTATCTGATTCGAGGCGGAATGTTTCACTTGTACGCGGCCTTCTTCCAGTATTGTTTCTACCGACATATCGTTTGCATAAGCTTTCAGGTTGAATTTGGTTCCTAAACTTTAACTTCGATAAGTTCGGTGTTAATTAAAAATGGTTTCTTTGCATTCTTCGCAATCTCAAAATAACCTTCTCCGGTGAAAGACACTTCACGTGTATCTCCTGTGAACTGCCGGGGATATTTCAAGTCGGATCCTCCATTCAAAAATATTTTACTGCCATCGGACAATAATACCGAATCGCGTACTCCTTTGGGGGTGGATATTTCGATCCAGGCTATTTGTTCACTACTATGACTGCCTGTCAAAAGGTTATATCCGATGGTAAATAACACGAGCAGGGAAGCTGCAATCGACACAAAAAGGATTCTTCGTTCTTTTTGTTTTTTTCGTTGCTGTATTTGTATAAATATTTTATCCTGAACACTCCTTTTTCTTTTCCGAATCGCTTCCGGGTCTGCCTGGCTGCGTATTTGTCCGGCCAGCTTATCGGTAAGTTGTTCTTCGGGTAGACCCTTCCATGATTGTTCTTGATTGTTCATAATTCTACGTTTTTATATATAGAATCCGGAAACAATCATTTATGCCTAAAGGAAAGTTGGTGTTTAGTATTTGTTAACTAATATGTATGTTTACTATTCATTTATGTAATGTCTGACAATCTCTGTCAGTTTCTTTTTAGCAATGATTTGTTGAGCTTGCACTGTCTTTTCAGAAATACCCAGGATATCGGCTACTTCTTTGTATTTAAGATTCTCTTCCTTCAACATTAGGAAGATCAGTTTACATCGTTGGGGGAGTTGATTCAGTGCGTTTTCTATTATCCCTGTCATTTCGCCCGAATGCAGGAGAGACTCCGGAGTGGTTGAATCGATGCTTAAATGGATATGCAGATATTCGATATATTCTTCAAAATGATTTTGTTTGTTTAGAAACTTCAGGCATCTGTTCTTGACGGATGTAAAAAGATAAGAGTTGAGGTTGTCTATTTTTTTCAATGTATCCCAGTTCTCCCAAATAGCAACAAAGACATCGGCCAGTATATCTTCACAATCTTCATGATCAGGTACAAAATGAAGGGCAAAACGAAATAAACGTTCATATTGCTGTTCATATAGAATCGTGAAAGTATTATACTTTTCGGTCATTGTATCAGAGTAAAATCGAGTATATTATTAGAGGTTGACTCTTTAGAGGACAAATATAAATTATAATCTTATACAAACCAATCCCCCTTCCGGCTGAACTATCAAAAATAGGAAGAATAGAATCAGTTTTGAAAATAACCTGTTGAAGCAGAGGTTCTATATTTGTGCAATCATAAAAACGGTAATCATTGTATAACCTAAATAGAATCTTTAATGAAAGGTATTTTCTTTGTCATATGTATGTGTTTTGTCTCGTTTGGAGTATCTGCCCAGGTCAGTGAGTCGGCTTTTGTAAATCCAGAGAATAAATACAAGCCTGTTCCTTTATGGTTTTGGAATAATGCGACGGTCAATGAAAACGAATTGCTGGACCAATTCCGTCAGATGATCCGAAAAGATGGGTATGGCGGTTGTGCAATCCTTCCTTTTGGGCAAGATTTCAAACCTGAATATCTATCTGACGATTATTTCAATCTTTATGGCAAGATTATAGAGGAAGCCAGGAAGCTGGATGTGCATATGTCCCTGTATGATGAGTATGGCTTTCCGAGTGGAAGTATGGGAGCCATCAATGCGGATGGGGTACCTCGTTTTATGAACAAATATCCGAATGCCACAATCAAGCGGCTGGATAAAGTGGAGTATAAAGTAGCTGCCGGCGAATCATTCGAGCAGGTCGTTCCTGCCGGAAAACTGATGTCGGTCGTTGCAATGGACACGCTGACGAAGCATCGGATTTCACTGAAACAACATATCCGTTCCGGCAAACTCAACTGGAAAGTTCCGGAAGGGGCCTGGAAGATCATGTTTTTCGTCTGTGTGAAAGATGGCGATCCGAATGTGGATTATCTGGACCCAGAAGCCGTCAGGCTGTTTGTAAAAGAAACTCATCAGGCATATTATGACCGTTTCTCTCCCTATTTCGGGAATACGATCATAGAAACTTTTTTCGATGAACCGACCCTGTACCGGGCTAAGGGACGTATCTGGACAGACGCGTTTAACGACAAATTTATCTCCCGTTACGGGGAATCCCCCGAATTGTTGTATCCGGCATTATGGTATGACATCGGGGAGGAAACGCAATCTGCGCGAAACCGTCTGTTTGGCTTGCGTGCCCATTTGTATTCCGAAGGTTTTATGAAAATAATCGGTGAATGGGCTTCTGCCCATGATATTTACTCTACCGGCCATCAGGATCAGGAAGAGATTGCGAATCCGGTGGGTACTTCAGGTGACTTGATGTTGTGCGGGAAATATATGGGGATTCCCGGTATTGACAAGATTGGCGGAGGCCGTCCGACCGAATTGTTTTATAAAGTGGTTTCTTCTTCTGCCTATAACTGGGACAAACGCCAGGTAATGTCCGAAACATACGGTGCTATGGGGAATATCAGTGTAAAAGAGCTTTACCACATAGCCATGGAACAATATACGAAAGGGGTCAATACGCTTATCCCTCATGCTGTCTGGTATAACGATCAGCATGTTACTTTTCTGCCTGAGTTATCTTGGCGGAACGAACTATACCGGGACTCACTTCCGGCATTTAATAAGTTCCTGTCACGTCTCAACTATATTTTGCAGCAGGAAGGAAGACATGTTGCCGATATAGCAGTCCTTTACCCGATCGAATCTCTTCAGGGAGAACATGTGATGGACGGGGAACTGGGATTTTATGAAGGCGGGGTAATGATCCCGAATACGGATTATACACATGTCTCGGCTTTATTGACTGATACTCTCGGGCGTGATTTCACTTATCTGCATCCGGAGGTCTTGTCTACAAAATGCCGTGTGAAAAAAGGACTGTTGCACCTCGATAATCAGGTGAACAAAGAAACTTTCCGGTTGATTATTATTCCCGGAGTAAAAACAATATCGTTAACGGCTTTACGACAGGTCGAGTCTTTCTTTAAATCCGGGGGGAATGTCATATTTACAACCCAGTTGCCGGAAAAATCGGTAGAACCGGGACAGGACAAGGAGGTGAAAGAGATCATTTCCCGTATATTAGGTGTGAATGCTTCCTACGCAACTGCGGGTAAAGCCTTTTTCGTAGAGAAACCAGGACCGGATGCATTAAAGACAGCAATCGAAGATTCCTATCCTGTTCCTGATGTGGCCTTTGAAGCAGGGCATGAATTGAATTACATACATAAGGAACTGAAAAATCAGTCTGTTTATTATTTTGCCAATTTGAAAGATCAACCCTATCAGGTAAATGTCGTGTTGCGGGGGAAGCTGAAACCTGTCTTATTGAACCCTCATACCGGACAGCGGATGAAGGTGGCATATGAACATAAACGTGTTTCCGGTATGGAAACGACAACGGTTACATTACCGATAGAAAGGCATTCGTCCGTATTCCTTATTGATAACATTTTATAATAGAAAAATAGATACCATGAAAACAGGAAAAACTAAAATCGGCCTGATTGGACTGGGCCTGGATACGTATTGGCCCCAATTTGAAGGATTATACACACGTCTTTGCGGATACCAGGACTGGATCGCATCGGAGATGTCCCGTCGGGACACTGAAGTCGTTAACGCCGGAATTGCTGATAACCCGGTAAAAGCTGTTGAGGCAGCGGAAGATCTGAAGAAGGAAGAGATCAGCCTTCTGTTTGTCTTTATTTCTACCTACGCTTTATCTTCGACGGTCCTTCCGTTGGCCCAGCGTGTGAAAGTCCCGGTTATTCTCTTGAATATCCAGCCCGTTGCGGCAATCGACTATGAATATATAAACGGCTTGGGTGACAGGGGAAAAATGACAGGTGAATGGCTGGCACATTGCCAGGCCTGTTCCGTACCTGAATTTGCTAGCGTGTTCAACCGCGCCGGTATTCCTTATGAAATCGTAAGCGGCTATTTGCAGGAAGAATATGTGTGGAAGCAGATAAACGGCTGGATCGATGCCGCCCGTGTGGTAAATGGGATGAAGAATAACCGCATGGGAATCCTGGGCCATTATTATTGCGGGATGCTCGATGTGTATACCGACTTGACCCGGCAGTCGTCTGTTTTCGGTACGCATGTGGAAATCGTGGAGATGTGCGAACTGAAAGCCTACCGTGACAATGTTACCGATGAAGATGTAAAAGACAAACTGGATGAATTCAATGCTTGTTTTGAGATTGACGAGCAATGCGAAGCCGGTGAGCTGGAACGTGCCGCCCGGACATCCATAGCCCTTGACAGGCTGATCGATGCGCACGATCTGGGTTCGATGGCCTATTATTATGAAGCTATGCCGGAAATGACTATGAGAATATCGTGACTTCCGTCATTGCCGGGAACACGTTGTTGACCGGACGCGAGATCCCTGTTGCCGGCGAATGTGAAGTGAAGAATGTACAGGCAATGAAGATCATGTCTTTGTTGGGAGCAGGCGGCTCTTTTTCTGAATTTTATGCCCTCGATTTCAAGGATGATATCGTTATGCTGGGGCATGACGGTCCGGCTCATTTTACCATAGCGGAAGGAAAAGTCCGGTTGGTGCCGCTTCCGGTTTATCATGGCAAACCGGGTAAAGGATTGTCTATCCAGATGACGGTCAAACATGGCCCTGTTACTTTGTTGTCCGTCTGCGAAGGGAAAGACGGCGTTTTCCTGCTGGCAGCCGAAGGAGAATCGGTGGAAGGACCGACTTTGAAGATTGGAAATACGAACAGCCGCTATCGTTTTGCTTGTGGTGCCCGTGCTTTTATCGACGCATGGAGCAAGGCAGGCCCTTCCCATCATTGTGCGATAGGGCTTGGACATCAGGTAGATAAACTGGAGAAAATCGCATTCCTGCTGGATATACCGATTATCAGGGTAGGATAGGTGGGAGACTGCTATAGGAAGGGAGTTTGAGTAATGATTTATTAATTCGAAAGCCTTTCCTCTTTCAGTTTATAAGATAATATGTGTAAAAAATATCGTTTTATATTTGGTGGTTTAGAAAAAGGCTGTATCTTTGCAGCGTTAAATAAAAATGACAATGAAACAGAACATAGCAAATAGTCTCATTATTTCTCTAAACATTATTCTACTCTGGGAACGGGATAGGAAGTGAGACTGTACGTGTTTTTCTGATGCATGAAGATATTAAAGAGCCTTTCTCACTTCCTTGTGAGAGAGGCTTTTTTTATGAATGAACAAAAGAATATTAACAAATTTAAGACGATAAGAACTATGTCAGACAGATTATTTATTTTCGACACCACATTACGGGATGGTGAGCAAGTGCCAGGTTGCCAGTTAAACAGTATTGAAAAGATTCAGGTTGCCAGAGCACTCGAAGAGCTGGGCGTCGATGTGATTGAGGCTGGATTCCCTGTATCGAGTCCGGGCGATTTCAACAGTGTGGTTGAAATATCCAAGGCCGTTACCTGGCCGACTATCTGTGCTTTGACCCGTGCGGTTGAAAAAGATATAGATGTGGCTGCCGAAGCATTGAAGTTCGCCAAACGCGGACGTATCCATACCGGTATCGGTACTTCCGATTACCATATCCGTTATAAGTTCAACTCCAACCAGGACGAGATACTGGAGCGTGCCATCGCTGCCACCAAGTATGCCAAAAGATATGTGGAAGACGTAGAATTCTACTGCGAAGATGCCGGACGTACGGACAATGCCTATCTGGCACGTGTCGTGGAGGCGGTGATCAAAGCGGGTGCAACCGTTGTGAATATCCCGGATACGACCGGTTACTGTCTGCCTGACGAATATGGCGCAAAGATCAAATATCTGATGGAACATGTGGACGGCATCCAGCATGCAATCATCTCCACTCATTGCCATAATGACCTGGGTATGGCAACTGCCAATACCGTGCAGGGGGTCCTGAACGGTGCCCGTCAGGTGGAAGTGACCATCAACGGTATCGGCGAACGTGCCGGTAATACTTCGCTGGAAGAAGTAGCCATGATCTTCCGCAGCCACAAAGAACGTGGTATCGAAACCAATATAAACACAACCAAAATCTATGGCATCAGCCGTACGGTTTCCAGCTTGATGAACATGCCGGTTCAGCCGAACAAGGCGATTGTCGGACGTAATGCTTTCGCCCATTCTTCCGGTATCCACCAGGACGGTGTATTGAAAAACCGTGAAAGCTATGAGATTATCGACCCGAAAGATGTCGGTATCGACGATAACGCAATCGTATTGACTGCCCGTAGCGGACGTGCCGCATTGAAACACCGCCTGAGTGTTTTAGGTGTGGAACTGGACCAGGAAAAACTGGATAAGGTATATCAGGAATTCCTGAAACTGGCTGACCGCAAGAAAGATATTAATGACGACGACGTGTTGATGTTGGCCGGAAAAGACCGCACAGCCATGCACCGTATCAAACTGGAATATTTGCAGGTTACATCGGGTGTCGGTTTACAGTCTGTCGCCAGCGTCTGCTTGAATATCGCCGGTGAGAAGTTCCAGGCTGCCGCTGCCGGTAACGGCCCTGTCGATGCTGCCATCAAAGCCGTGAAGTCGATTATCCATCGTACGATGACCATCCAGGAATTTCTCATCCAGGCTATTAATAAAGGTAGCGACGACATGGGTAAAGTCCATATGCAGGTGGAATACGACGGAAACAATTACTACGGTTTTGCTGCCAATACCGATATCATCGCTGCTTCCGTAGAAGCCTTTATCGACGCAATCAACAAGTTCGTAAAATAACATAATACATAATTAGCAATGAGCAAGACATTATTCGAAAAGATTTGGGAGAAACATGTGGTGGATACCCTGCCCGACGGAACGATCCAGTTTTACATCGACCGTCTGTTCTGCCATGAAGTAACCAGTCCGCAGGCATTTGCGGGGTTACGTGCCCGTGGCCTGAAGCCTTCCGACCGGAGCAGATTACTTGTATGCCGGACCATAATATTCCGACATTGAACCAGGAGAAACCGATCGAAGACCCTGTTTCCAAAAACCAGGTGGATACATTGGAAAAGAATGCGAAGGATTTCAACCTGACTTATTACGGTCTGCAACACCCCAAAAACGGTATTATCCATGTAGTAGGACCGGAAACTGGCCTGACTCAGCCGGGTATGACGATCGTTTGCGGTGACTCTCATACTTCTACCCACGGTGCCATGGGTGCAATTGCTTTCGGTATCGGTACCAGCGAGGTAGAAATGACATTGGCTACTCAGTGTATTATGCAGCGCAAGCCGAAGACGATGCGTATCACCATCGACGGCCGGCGCAAACCGGGTGTAACGGCAAAAGATTTCGCCCTATACATTATAAGTAAGATGACGACAGGCGGCGCTACCGGTTATTTCGTTGAATATGCCGGCGAAGCTATCCGCAACACAACGATGGAAGAACGTCTGACCATCTGCAACCTGTCTATTGAAATGGGTGCTCGCGGTGGTATGATCGCTCCCGACCAGGTCACTTTCGACTATCTGAAAGACCGTGAATTTTCTCCCCGTGCCGAAGCCTGGGAAAAGAAACTGGCTGAATGGCGTGAACTGTACAGCGATCCCGATGCTAAATTCGACAAGGAAATCGTTTTCCATGCAGAAGATATCGACCCGATGGTTACATACGGAACCAATCCGGGAATGGGAATGGGCATCCGCGAAAACATCCCGACGATGGAGAGCGTAGACGAAGCCGGCCGTATCTCTTATAAGAAATCTCTGGACTATATGGGCTTCACCGCCGGTGAACCTGTATTGGGCAAAAAGATCGACTATGTCTTCCTGGGAAGTTGTACGAACGGCCGTATCGAGGATTTCCGTGCTTTTGCCTCCCTGGTGAAAGGAAAGAAAAAGGCCGACGATGTGATCGTATGGCTGGTTCCGGGCAGCTGGCAGGTGGAACGCCAGATCCGTGCGGAAGGTATCGATAAGGTGTTGACGGAAGCTGGTTTCGAACTGCGTCAGCCGGGTTGCTCGGCTTGCTTGGCCATGAATGAAGATAAGGTTCCGGCAGGCAAATATGCCGTATCTACTTCAAATCGTAACTTCGAGGGCCGTCAGGGACCGGGTGCACGTACCATCCTGGCCGGACCGTTGGTTGCAGCGGCTGCGGCAGTGACGGGTAAGATCACCGATCCGAGAGATTTAATGTAATAAGATTACGAACTGAAAAATCAAGAGAACGAAATGAAAGAAAAATTCACGATAGTAACATCGACCTGTGTCCCCCTTCCTTTGGAAAATGTCGACACAGACCAGATCATCCCGGCCCGCTTCCTGAAAGCGACCACACGCGAGGGTTTCGGAGATAATCTTTTCCGCGACTGGCGTTATGACAAGGCCGGTAACCCTAATCCCAACTTTGTATTGAACCAGGATACTTATAAAGGTCAGATTCTTGTTGCCGGGAAGAACTTCGGTAGCGGTTCCAGTCGCGAACATGCTGCCTGGGCGATTGCCGGATATGGTTTCCGGGCGGTAGTCAGCAGTTTCTTCGCCGATATCTTCAAGAACAATTCGATGAACAACGGCCTTGTTCCGGTTGTTGTTTCTCCGGAGTTCCTGGCGGAGATATTTGCTTCTGTCGAAGCCGATCCGGAAGCAACGTTGACAATCGACCTGCCCGCGCAGACAATTACCAACAACGCAACCGGCAAAAGCGAATCCTTTGACATCAATGCCTATAAAAAAGATTGCCTGGTAAATGGCTTGGACGATATCGATTACCTGCTGGCTAATAAGTCGAAGATAGAAGCGTACGAAGCAAATAGAAAGTAAGATGGTAGAAATAATGGATACAACCCTTCGGGACGGGGAACAAACATCGGGTGTCTCTTTTGCGGCTCACGAAAAGCTCAGTATTGCGCAGATGCTGTTGGGGGATCTGGGAGTAAACCGCGTGGAGATTGCCTCTGCTCGCGTATCGGACGGAGAGTTCGAAGCCGTGAAGCGAGTGGCTGCCTGGGCCGAACGTACCGGAAATCTGCATAAGCTCGAAGTATTGGGCTTTGTGGATGGCGACGCCTCGCTCAACTGGATCGAATCGGCCGGTTGTCGTGTGGTAAACCTTCTCTGTAAAGGTTCGTATAAACACGTAACCGAACAACTCCGCAAATTGCCCGAACAGCATATTGCAGATATCCGTTCTGTTGTATCGCTGGCTACCGAAAAAGGTATTGAGGTTAATATGTATCTGGAAGACTGGTCGAACGGGATCAAAAACTCCCCCGATTATGTCTTCCAGCTGATCGATGCGTTGAAAGACCTGCCGATCCGACGTTTTATGCTGCCTGATACGTTGGGTATCCTGAATCCGGGCAATACGTACGAGTTCTGCAAACAGATGCTCGAACATTATCCCGGGCTTCATTTTGATTTCCATGCCCACAACGATTACGACCTGGCGGTAGCCAATGTCTATTCGGCAGTCCGGGCAGGAATACACGGTGTCCACACCACGATCAACGGTCTGGGCGAACGAGCGGGAAATGCACCGCTCAGCAGTGTGATCGCTGTGATAAAAGATCATCTGAACGGTCAGACCAGCGTGCGGGAAGAGAAGATCAATGCCGCAAGCCGCCTGGTCGAGACCTATTCCGGCATCCATATCGCCCCGAACCGTCCGATCATCGGTGAACATGTCTTCACGCAATGTGCCGGCGTCCATGCCGATGGCGATAGCAAAAACAACCTGTATTGCAACGACCTGATCCCCGAACGTTTCGGCCGTGTCCGCGAATATGCCCTCGGAAAGACTTCCGGCAAGGCGAATATCCGCATGAACCTGGAATCGTTGGGAATCGACGTGGACGACGAGTCCATGCGCAAGATCACCGAAAAGATCATCGAACTGGGTGACAAGAAGGAAATGGTGACGACGGAAGACCTGCCTTATATCATCAGTGATGTCCTTCACCATGATACAATGGCAGACCAACGTATCCGTATATTAAATTATTCCTTATCTTTGGCGCAGGGACTGAGGCCGGTAGCCACGCTGAAAATAGAGATCGACGGCGAGGCATACGAGGAATCCGCATCCGGCGACGGCCAGTACGACGCGTTCGTCCGTGCCCTTCGCAAGATTTATTCCGATCTGGGCCGCCCGTTCCCGATGCTGACGAACTATTCCGTATCCATTCCCCCCGGAGGTCGTACCGATGCCTTTGTGCAGACGATCATCAGCTGGAATTATGCCGGGATAGATTTCAAAACCCGCGGCCTCGATGCCGACCAGACGGAAGCCGCCATCAAGGCGACGCTGAAGATGCTGAATAAGATTGAACAATAAATATAGGAGGTATTAGTTATGAACAGAAAACTGACCATTGCGCTGGTAGCGCACGACAATCGTAAAGCTGACATGGTAGAATGGGCTGTACACAATGCAGAATTCCTTTCCCACCATCTTTTAGTATGTACCGGTACAACCGGCGGACTGATACGTAATGCTTTCGACGAGAAAGGTATTGCTGCCGAAGTAATCTGTATGCATTCCGGGCCGTTAGGTGGTGATGCAGAAATTGCCGCCATGGTGGTACGCAAGGAGGTGGATCTGGCGGTCTTCCTGATCGATGACCTGAACGCGCAACCGCACGAGGCTGATATTCAGATGTTGCTTCGCCAGTGTCGTGTTCATAATGTACCCATTGCTTGTAACCGTTACAGTGCCGACCTGATGATTACGAGCACCCTGTGGGACGATGATAGCTACGTCCCTATGGAACCCAAATATGTGCTATTTAAAAGAGACTAAAATAACAAACTGAAATGAAATTAAACATCGCAGTCCTTCCCGGCGACGGTATCGGTCCCGAGATTGTAGAACAAGGCATGAAAGCCGTTAAAGCCGTATGCGAAAAATATGGCCACGAACTAAGTTACAAACACGCTCTGGTGGGAGCGGTTGCCATCGATGAGACCGGCAACCCGTATCCGGATGAAACGCACGAACTTTGTATGCAGAGCGACGCCGTTTATTTTGGTGCGATCGGTCTCCGAAATATGATAATAACCCTTCCGCAAAGGTACGCCCCGAACAAGGACTGCTGGGAATGCGCAAGAAACTGGGACTTTTTGCCAATATCCGCCCGGTGACAACGTTCCCGTCGCTGTTGCATAAATCTCCGCTTCGTGCCGAACTGATCGAGGGAGCAGACTTTATGTGTATCCGCGAATTGACAGGCGGTATGTATTTCGGTCGTCCGCAGGTAGAAGCGAAGATGGAAACACGGCTTATGATACCTGTGTTTATACCCGTGAAGAGATCGAACGTATCGTTCGCCTGGCTTATCAGTATGCACAGAAACGCCGCAAGAAAGTAACGGTAGTCGATAAGGCGAATGTGTTGGCTACTTCTCGTCTGTGGCGTCAGGTAGCACAGGAGATCGAAAAGGAATATCCGGATGTGGAGACAGAATATATGTTTGTCGACAACGCCGCTATGCGTCTGGTTCAATGGCCGAAGAGTTTCGACGTGATGGTTACCGAAAACATGTTCGGTGATATCCTGACAGACGAGGCTTCGGTAATTACCGGTTCATTAGGCATGCTGCCTTCTGCTTCTATCGGTGTGCATACTTCCGTGTTCGAACCGATCCACGGTTCTTATCCGCAGGCTGCCGGAAAGAATATAGCCAATCCGCTGGCTACTATCCTAAGTGCCGCCTTAATGTTCGAATATGCTTTCAACCTGATGGAAGAAGGTGCATTGATCCGCGAAGCCGTTGCTGCTTCCATGGATGCCAATATTGTAACCGAAGATATCGCTGAAAATGGCAAAGCCTACAAGACCAGCGAAGTAGGGGACTGGATTGCTGAATATATTGCGAAAAAATAATAGGTTTGGAATTTATCAAATATGAATGTAGCGTCGTTGGTAAGGGCGTTCGCGAACCGCCCTTACGGTGTCAATGTAAGCCTGTAAGGCTTTAACAAACCAGCCCAGGGTTCTAACCCTGGGTTTATGAAAACTTACTCCTGCCTTTCCGCCCTGTAGGGGCGGTACAAGATAAATATCAACCCTTTCTACCTTGTTGCACCCCTACAGGGTGCCTCAAAAAGAAAAGGATTCAAAGGAACCCAGGGTTAGAACCCTGGGCTAGTTTGTTACAGGCCTACAGCCTGAAGACACCGTCACTAACTGGCTCATCCTATAATTGGCAGATAGCTCAAAACTTTCTAAATAGATTCTTATTTTGTCATCTTCATCAACTCGTCAATGATTGTTTGGTCATAGCCCATTTCCTGTGCTTTCAGGAAATCTTTTGCGGCGGATTCTTTTTCATACTGGGCCAGCTTCACTTTCCCTCTCAGCACATACAGGGAAGCGCTGGGAGTACTTTCAATAAATACCTTGTTAATATCTGCCATGGCGCGGGCGTTCTTGCCCATCATGAAGTACACATCGGCACGACCTTCATACAACAGCCAGTCACGGGGCATCTGGCTGATCAGGTAGTTGAAGATTCTTTCACTTTCCTCATAGTTACCACGCATCTTTTCAAGAATGGCATGTCCCAGACGGGCACGGACGGACTTTTCGTTCATTTCAAGTATTTTATCGAAATCCTGCTCCGCCCAGATATAATTCTTCTTTTGGATATAGATCAGTCCGCGACAGTAAAGAGCCTCTTCGTTTGTCGGTTCCACGATCAGTAAGGCATCGTAATCATTCAGCGCTTTCTCCGTTTCTCCCAACTCGGAGTAGAGAGAGGCGCGGTTCTCCAGGATAGTCGGATTGTTGGGACGTCCGCTGAGTGCGGCCGTATAGGAAAGCAGCGCATCTTGGAGCTTGCCCTGGCGGCGCTGGATACTTCCGAGGTTTGTCAACAAGGCATAGTTCATAGGGTTTCCCGGCTCCAGACGCATGGCGGCCCTCAGGCTTTCTTCGGCAGACACCAGATCTTTCTTATCCAGAAAGTCGTAACTTTTTTCAATCAGTTCCTCATACGATTGGGCAAAACAGTTAGTTGTTGCCAGGATAAAAGTGATGAATATCAGCAGTAATCTCATTCTCTTGTTTTTATCTGTTATTTGATCGTCGCAAAGCTACGCAAATATCTTGTTCTGCCGCCGGATTAAAAAAACTTTATACCTTTGCCACATTTTATAAGACTTTTCGATGCTTTGATTGTTATAAGATAAAAGTGTTTAATTAAAATAGATAGAAATATGATATTATTAGATGTGTTGGCATCCAATCCGAAATTGGAAGGTTTTATCAATTCCCTGATAGAGCAGGGTAGTCATTTAGGGTGGACAATTATTAAAGCTATCATTGTTTTCGTTGTAGGACGGTTTATTATCCGCATGATTAACAAACTTGTTCGCCGTATTTTAACGAAACGTGATTTTGATCCGTCTGTTAAAACATTTGTAGGAAGTCTGGTGAATGTTACGTTGATGATCCTGTTGATCATTTCCGTTGTAGGGGCGTTGGGAGTACAGACGACTTCATTCGCAGCATTGCTTGCTTCTGCCGGTGTCGCTATCGGTATGGCGTTGAGCGGAAACCTGTCGAACTTTGCCGGCGGGTTGATTATCCTTTTGTTCAAGCCGTATAAGGTGGGCGATTATATCGAATCGCAGGGTGTAGGCGGTACGGTGAGGGAGATTCAGATTTTCCATACTATTTTGCTTACGGCAGACAATAAAAATATTTTTATTCCGAACGGCTCATTGAGCAGCGGGGTGGTAACCAATATCGGTAATGAGCCGACGCGTCGTGTGGAATGGACTTTCGGTGTGGAATACGGGAGCGATTACGAGCATGTTAAGAGAGTGATCGAATCCGTTCTTGCACAGGATGCACGTGTTTTGAACGAACCGGCTCCTTTCATAGCCTTGAGTGCGCTGGCCGATAGCAGTGTCAATGTCGTTGTGCGTGTATGGGTAAAAAGTTCCGATTACTGGGGCGTTTATTTTGATACCAATAAAGCTATTTATGCAACCTTCAATGCTGAAGGTATCGGGTTCCCGTTCCCGCAACTGACGGTGCATCAGGCAAAAGACTGATTTTGTCCTTAAAATAAATCTTTTTGTTCAATAACCGTTGGGGTTCGTCTGACGGGCGGTAATACGTTTAATAGTTGAACAAAAAGATTTATCTTTGTCTATCAATTTAAAAGTGAATAACAGAAAATGTTTTTAAGGTAAAAATACAAAGAACTTTATTTTATTACTTTAGTATTAATTATTTGATTGTAAAAAAAGAAAAAGGCTCGACCGTTATGGCGAGCCTTTTTTTTATGAATTCAGGCGGTCTACCGTCTTGACTCCTTTGACTGATTTTATTTTCTTGACCAGCATATTCAGCGAATTGGTATCTCTCACCAGTACGGCAAAGTTACCCTGGAATATCCCGTCTACCGAATCTATGTTCAACGAACGGAGCGTGACGCCATTCTCTTTTCCGATCACCGAGGTGATGTTGGTGACGATCGCGATATCGTCCCTACCGACAACGCGAAGGGTTACCACATATCCGTTGTCGCCTTTTCCGCTCCATTTTGCACGGATGATGCGGTAACCGAAACGGCTGAACATCTCCTGCGCGTTCGGGCAATCCATCCGGTGGATCTTGATGCCCTGGGTAGAAACGAATCCGAATACTTCGTCGCCATAGATCGGGTTGCAGCATTTTGCCAACTTGTATTCAATCCCTGTCAGGTTCTTGTCGATTACCAGAACATCCTTGTTGGTGGATATTTCCTCCACTTCGGTGGTCGTGATGTATTCGCCGGCACTGCGGGTTTCCGAACGGTCGTTGGTCTCGGTTTCCTTGCGGACAAACTCCTGATATTCATCGATCACATTGTTCGGGTCGAGGCGTTCTTCGGCTATTTCGATGTAGAAGTCGGTGACGGTCTTGAATCCTTTCTTCTTGATGTAACGCATCAGATGAGGTTCTTCCATCTCGATCTTCCGGTTTTTGAAACGGCGTTGGAGCATCTCCTTGGCAAAGTCGACCGCTTTGGCTGTCTCTTCACGGAGGGCCTGCTTGATCTTTACACGGGCTTTGGAGGTGATGACGATGTTCAGCCAGTCGCGTTTAGGCGTCTGGGCTGGAGAGGTGATGACCGAAACCGTATCTCCGTTGTTCAGTACATATTTAATAGGTACGTTCTTTTCATTTACCTTGGCGGAAACGCATTTGCATCCCAGCTTTGAATGGATGGCAAAGGCAAAGTCGAGCACGGTGGCCCCTTTCGCCAGTTTGATCAGTTCGCCGGTCGGTGTGAAGACATAGATTTCGTCCTTATACAGGTCCATCTTGAAATCCTGCATCAGGTCGAGCGGGTTGTTCTCCTTCTCTTCCAGGGCGGCACGTACGGTATTGAGGAATTCGTCCAGTCCGCTTTCGGCTTTCACGCCTTTGTATTTCCAGTGAGCTGCCAGTCCGCGTTCAGCGATCTCATCCATCCGGCGGGTACGGATCTGCACTTCCACCCATTTGTTTTGCGGGCCCATGACCGTGATATGCAGGCTCTCGTATCCATTCGTCTTCGGAATGGAAATCCAGTCTTTCATACGGTTGGGGTTCGGCTGGTACATGTCGGTAATGATCGAATATACCTGCCAGCATTCCGAACGCTCTTTTTCAAGCGGAGTATCCAGCACGACACGGATCGCGAACAGATCGTATATACCTTCAAACTCGATCTTCTGCTTTTTCAACTTGTTGTTGATCGAGTGGATGGATTTGGTACGTCCTTTGATATCGAACTGTAAGCCGGTTTCCTGCAACTTTTTCTTGATAGGTGCAATGAATTCGGCTATATAAATGTCGCGTGAACGTTTGGTCTCGTTCAGCTTTTTCTTGATGAAATCATACTGTTTGGGATCGGTGTATTTCAGCGACAGATCTTCGAGTTCGCTCTTTATCGTATATAACCCCAGGCGATGGGCCAGGGGAGCATACAGATATGAAGCCTCGGTGGCGAGCCGCAGGCGGTCGTCCTCTTTCAACTGTTTGCCCAAGCGCATCAGGCAGAGGCGGTCGGCAATCATAATCAGTATCACCCTGACGTCTTCTGCAAAAGAAAAGAGCAGGTGATGGAAGTTCTCAGAATTGACGGCCGTATTGCGGGCATACAGATCGGAAGTCTTCAGCAGGCGCTGAATGATCAGCGTGACATCTGCGTCGAACGTCTTTTCGACCTCTTCCAGTGTAATAACCTTTTTCAGCACCGGGCGATAGAGCAGGAGGGCGATGACCGAAGTCCGTTTCAGCCCGATCTCCGTTGTTGCGATCAGTGCAGTATTAATATTGCGAATCAATCCGTTGATGCCGTTCTTGTCTCTTCCGTAACAGTCGAGTGCGACAACGCGCTGCATCAACTCTCTCATTTTCCGTATATCCTCTCTATGTAAAAAGGAGTAGAGGCTACGTACCAATTGTCTGTATTTTGAGAAGAAATCTTTTCTTTCTTCTTCCGTAAAGAATGGTTGTATGTCCATAGTTGCATCTTCTTTTTTACTGCCCATTTGAGGACAGGCGGTAAAACATACTGTAAAAGTATCTTTTTTCCTCGAATATCAATGCTATTCTAACAGTATTTTTATACATTTGCGAGAAGCATAGACGGAAAATGCTATGTCACAATGCGAAGAGTACTAATTTTAAAAGATATACTATGTTAAACGCAAACGATTTAAAGCAATTGGCTGATAAAGGAATCAGCGAACAGCAGATTGAAGAACAACTGGCCTGTTTCGTCAAAGGTTTCCCTTATCTGGAAATAGCCGCATCCGCATCAGTAGAAAAAGGTATAATGGTTGTATCGCAGGAGGACCAGGCAACTTATATGGATGCGTGGGATGCCTATCTTGCTAAAAATAAACGGATCCTGAAATTTGTACCTGCTTCGGGTGCTGCCAGCCGTATGTTTAAGAACCTGTACGAGTTTCTGTCAGCCTCTTACGATGTGCCGACCAGTGATTTTGAAAAGAAATTCTTTAGCGAGATTACCCGTTTCGCTTTTTATAATGCATTGAATGCCGTTTGCCTGGCAAACGAAGAAAAGGATATTCCGGCACTGATCGCTGCCGGCAATTATAAGGCGGTAGTTTTCAATTTGCTGGATGCCAAAGGTTTGAATTACGGACAGTTGCCTAAAGGTCTGTTGTTGTTTCACCGTGCAGGCGAAACGATCCGTACTGCCATGGAAGAACATCTGGCTGAAGGTGCCATGTATGCCAAGAACAATGCCGGTGAAGTAAATATCCATTTTACCGTATCTCCCGAACATAAGGCTTTGTTTGAACAGTTGGTATCAGAAAAGAAACAGGCATACGAAGAAAAGTTCTCGGTAGGCTATGATCTTTCTTTCAGTGTACAGAAGCCGAGTACGGATACGGTTGCCGCCGATATGGAAAACAATCCTTTCCGCGACAAGAATGGAAAATTGTTGTTCCGTCCGGGTGGTCATGGTGCTTTGATCGAGAATCTTAATGATATCGATGCCGATGTCGTTTTCGTAAAGAATATCGACAATGTCGTTCCCGACAGTTTCAAATGTTCGACTGTTATCTTTAAGAAAGTGATAGCCGGTGTGTTGGTTACTTTGCAGGAACGTATATTCAATTATCTGAATCTGATCGAAACAGGAAAATATTCACATGACCAGGTGGAAGAAATGATTCATTTCCTGCAGGATGACCTGTGTATCAAGAATCCGGATACGAAGTTGCTGGAAGATGCCGAACTGATTCTCTATATCAAGAGTAAACTGCTCCGTCCGTTGCGTGTTTGCGGTATGGTGAAGAATGTAGGCGAACCGGGCGGCGGTCCGTTCCTGGCACAGAATCCGGATGGCACTGTCTCTCCGCAGATTCTGGAAAGTTCGCAGATCGACCTGAAAGATCCTGCAAAGAAAGCGATGTTCGAACAAGGCACCCACTTCAATCCGGTTGACCTGGTATGTGCATTGAAGAATCATAAAGGAGAGAAATATAATCTGCCTGATTATGTAGATAAAAATACCGGTTTCATCTCTTACAAGAGTAAAGATGGTCGCGATTTGAGGCATTGGAACTTCCCGGTTTGTGGAATGGTGCAATGAGCGACTGGAATACCGTATTTGTAGAAGTCCCTATCGAGACTTTCAATCCGGTAAAGACTGTCAACGACTTACTACGGTCCGAGCATCAATGATCGGATCGATACCATAGTTAGTATAAAGGGTTAAACATTCGAAAAGGCGGACTTGCGAGAGCCCGCCTTTTTATATAGTAAATAGGAAGAAAGTCTGGTCTTCTCCCATAAAATATGTAATAAAAACATAATATTGCAGACAAATTCGAAAAAGGGAAGTAAATTTGCAGTCGCTTTATGGAAAAAGTAATTATTGGATTATTCACTAAAAAAGAAACAAAATGAAGCTGACACGCTTATTAACCTGTCTTTTTTTAAGTATTATGGGAATGTCCTGTATCCAGGACGAGGCGCCGAATGCAGAAGCTGATATCCTGACCTGTACAGTACCAGCCGACATATTGCGTCGCGATCCTATTATTACAAATGATAAGATTACATTGATGGTTAAATCAAATACTGATTTATCGAAACAATCGCCCGAATTTACTTTGACACCGGGAGCCTCTATTTCACCGGCTAGCGGAACGACGCTTGATTTTAGCGAACCGCAGTATTACACTGTCGTTTCGGAAGATGGACAATGGAAGAAACGCTATGAGGTGAATTATGTGATAACCGGTATCGGTACACAATATAGTTTTGAACAGGTCAGACATGAAGGTAAAGCTGGCTATGATGTTTTCTATGAAACAGATGATAATGGAAACACTATAATGGATTGGGCAAGCGGTAACCCCGGATTTGCTCTGACAGATGTAAATGCCCCCCGTGATACCTTTCCGACACTTTCTTCAGATAAAGGCTATAAGGATAATTGTGTAAGATTAGTAACCCGCTCAACCGGTGACTTTGGAAGTCGGTTAGGTATGCCGATTGCTGCCGGAAACTTGTTTATGGGTACATTCGATATTCTCAGTGCCGTAACGAATGCCTTGAAAGCAACTAAATTCGGTATGCCGTTCGAGTATGTACCGACTTATCTGACCGGATATTATAAGTACAAGGCAGGACCGGATTTCTCTGAATCAGGAAAGATCGTTCCCGGTAAAAAAGATATGTTCGATATCTATGCGATCTTCTATGAGACGACCGATGATGTGAAGATGCTGGATGGAACTAACAAATTCAGCCATCCCAACTTGATCTCTGTCGCACGGATCGAAGATGCAAAAGAAACGGATGAATGGACGCAATTCTATCTGCCGTTTAATATGCGACCGGGTAAAACTATCGACCGGGATAAGTTGAAAGCTGGAAAATATAATGTGGCGATTGTATTTTCTTCCAGTATAGAAGGTGATTTGTTCAACGGAGCAGTTGGCAGTACATTATATATAGATGAAGTCGAACTGATCCATTCTGTGGAAGAATAAACATAAAACAGTATGAAAAAACAATTAATTATAAGTATCCTGGGTTTATTATTGCTGACTAGCCATAGTCTGTTTGCCCAGAAAGACCAGAATGCCGGTATCATCAATTCATATCTGATCGGGTTGGAATATGAGGTAAAAGCCGGATTCAGTATCGGGGGGACGTCTCCATTGCCATTGCCGAAAGAGATACGCTCCATCGACAGTTATAACCCGACATTGCAGATTGCCATCGAGGGGAATGTAACGAAGTGGCTTAATCCGGCGCGCACTTGGGGGATTATGCTTGCTTTACGTCTCGAAACGAAAGGTATGAAAACAGATGCCCGTGTAAAGAATTACAGCATGGAGATCATCGGTGATGGTGGTGAACGTATGAAAGGCTTTTGGACCGGGCAGGTAAAGACAAAGGTAAATAACTCGTATCTGACTGTTCCTGTGCTGGCTGCCTGGCGGGTTTCTCCACGTTGGAAGTTGAATGCCGGACCGTATGTTTCCTATCGGATGGAAGGTAATTTTACGGGCGATGTGTACGACGGCTATTTGCGTGAACTCGATCCGACCGGTAACAAAGTCGTATTTGAAGACGGTAAAAGTGCTCCTTACGATTTTTCCAAAGACCTGCGTCGTTTTGCATGGGGGCTACAGCTGGGAGGCGAATGGAAAGCCTTCAAACATTTGAATGTGTATGCAGACCTGACCTGGGGTATGAACGATATATTCAAGAAAGATTTTAATACGATTACTTTTGCCATGTATCCGATTTATCTGAATATGGGCTTCGGTTATGCATTTTAAGCTATAATACAATATCATATCAGCGGGAATATTTCATCAAATATTCCCGCTTTTTTTTATTTATTACAATAAATTCTATACATTTGCGGTATTGATTTTTTAAGACCAATATAATTTAATACCATGAAAGAGAACGAGAAGAAAGGAATTTCCCGAAGAAAATTCCTCGGTTTGTCCGCACTAGGGCTAGCCAGTTTTACAATCCTTCCCAGCTGGTCGATCAATGGAGTGCGCATCGCACCGAGCGATCGGGTTGTTTTAGGCTTTATCGGGCTGGGGCAGCAAGGTTTATCCGATTTTACCAGTTTTTCCAATTGTCCGGGTGTGCAGGTTGCTGCCGGTTGCGATGTAGATTCCATGAAACGCGAACGTTTTGTGCGTAGAATTACGGCCTGGCAGAAGCAACAGGGCGTTGCGCCTCGTTGCGACAGCTATGAGTTTTATGAAGATATGCTGGAACGTAAGGACATCGATGCGATCGAGGTGGCAACTCCCGACCACTGGCATGCTTTGACTACCATTCATGCCTGTCAGGCGGGAAAAGATGTTTATTGCCAGAAACCGTTGGCTTATACAATTGCCGAAGGTCTGGCGATGGTAAAAGCCGTCCGCGATAACAAGCGGGTGCTGCAAGTGGGAAGCCAGCAACGTTCGAGCGAAGAGTTTCAGAAAGCGATCGAGTTGGTTCGTAATGGAGCGATCGGTCATGTAGAGAAAATATATGCCCGTGTCGGTGCACCTCCAAAACCGTTGGATCTGCCGGAAATGCCTGTGCCGGGAAATCTGAACTTCAATCAATGGATGGGACCGTTGAATGATCCGAAGGTACACTATCATCCGGATCTTTGTCCTCCGATCTCTCTCGATCCGGAGCAGAACGAACAGTTGTGGGGAGCCTGGCGTTGGTATCAGGAAACCGGTAATGGCTTTACGGCCGACTGGGGTGCCCATATGTTTGACATCGCTCAGGCTGCTATCGGTATGGACGGTTCCGGTCCGGTAGAATTTACTCCGGCAGGTTATAACGGACAGAAATATGCTTCCATGAAATATGCCAACGGTATTGTGATGACCGAACAACCCTATCGGGAAGATAATGAGAATGCTCAGGGTATCCAGTTTATCGGTGATAAAGGATGGCTGAAGGTAGCACGCGGTTATATCGAATGTTCGGATCCTTCCTTGTTGAAAGCCAAGAAGAAAGAAGTCGGTAAAGGGGAATATGAAGTAAGTTCGCCTCATATGCAGAATTTTATCGATTGCGTTCGTTCACGTGAGAATCCGATTGCTCCGGTAGAGGTAGGTTGCAGCACTAATACGCTTTGTTGTCTGGCAAATATTTCCCGCGAACTGAACCGTCCGGTAAAATGGAATCCGGCTACATTAAGTTTCGTCAATGATAAGGAAGCCGCTGCACATCGGTTGTACTGGTATCAGTATCGCAATCCTTATACATTGCCTTACTGGAAATAAATGGGGGGTAATTATAGAAAGATTTGAGCTATCTGCTAATTATAGGATGAACCAATTAGTGACGGTGCCTTCAGGCTGTAGGCCTGTAACAAACTAGCCCAGGGTTCTAACCCTGGGTTCCCTTGAATCCTTCTCTTTCTGAGGCACCCTGTAAGGGTGCGACAAGATGGAAATGGTTGATATTTATCTGTTTCGCCCTTACAGGGCGGAAAGATAGGAGCGGGTTTTTATAAACCCAGGGTTAGAACCCTGGGCTGGTTTGTTAAAGCCTTACAGGCTTACAGTGTCAATGTAGAGGGTCGTCGCGACGCCCTTACCAACGATGCTATATTCATATTTGTCAAATATCGAATCTAATCTTCTCTTTCGCTATCGCATTCTTTTGTTGTTGCCTTACTATTCCTGTATTGCGATGGCGGCATGCCTTTGAGCTGTTTGAACAGCGTGCTGAAATGGCGGGGATACTCGAATCCTACAGTTTCGGATATCTCTGTGATATTCATGGAAGAGCCAACCAGTAGCTGGCTGGCTTTATCTATGCGGATCATATTGATATAATCGTTAACCCCCATATTAGTTAAGGCCTTTAGCTTGGCATAAAGCGGCGTACGGCTCATTCCCATCTGCGTGGTAAGGAACTTGACATCGAGTTCACGCGATGAAAGGTTGTCGTAAATCAGCTTGTTCAATTTTAGCATGAACTCTTCGTCCAGGTTGTTTGTCTGTGAAGGGGTTGCTTCCGGAGGAAGTAAATGGCTTTCTTTATATTTCTGCCTGATCGCTTCCCTGTTTTTTAGCTGGTTTCTGATGACTGCCAGTAATAATTCCATATCGAAAGGCTTTGCCAGATAAGCGTCCGCTCCCAGTTTGTATCCCATTGTCGTGCTATCCAGATCACCCCTGGCAGTTAAGAGTATAACAGGAATATGGCTGGTTGCCATATCTTCCTTTATCTTTTTACACAATTCATAACCGTTCATCTTCGGCATCATAATGTCGCTGACGATGATGTCCGGATGCTTCTGGTTAATTATTTCAATGGCCTCTTCTCCGTCGCCTGCCACATAGACATTTTTGAATGATTCCTGTAAGGATTCTTTTAGGAACGAACTTAATTCCTTCTTGTCTTCTACGATGATGATAGAATAATGGTTTGTAGAGAATGTCTCCGCTTCGGATGGTGTTTCAACCGGGAACCATACGTCTTGCCGGTTTTCTTTTTCTATGTTTTCATTCTCGGCATCGAGTGGCAGTTCAAAGAAGAAAGTGGCTCCGCAGTCTTCATTGTTCATGGCACCGATCGTTCCTTTGTGCCTTTCTATCAGAACTTTGGAGAAAGAGAGTCCTATCCCGCTTCCCGACTGGTTGTGGTTGCCCTGATAGTAGCGGGTAAAGAGTTTATTGGCATCGAGATTACCCAGACCGATTCCCTGGTCGGCTACGCTTACCCGGACTTTACCATCCAGTAATTCGCTGGATACGGTGATCGTCGTGTCCGAAGGGCTGAACTTCAGCGCATTCATTAATAGGTTCGATAAGACGGTCGTACATTTGGGACCGTCGAACGAAACTTGTCCGATATGTTCATCCAGTTGGTAGTCTATCCGGATATGGCGGGCTTCCAGTTCGCTTTCAAAATCTTTGGCGACGGAAAAGATCCATTCGTTCAGTTGATGGGGCGTTTTGTGCAACGTATTCTTCGCCTCCTTCAGGCTGCTCATATCCAATACCATATTGATGGTGTTCCGCATATCCAGCACCTGTTTGTATATGCCGGATAATTGTCCTTTCAGATTTTCCGGTTCATTCCAGCCGTTTTTGTCGAGTATCCTTTTCAGAGGTGCGTAAATCAGTGTTAGCGGGGTACGCAGTTCATGGCTGATGTTGATGAGAAAGCGTACCTTTTCCTCATTCATCTTATTGGTGTGCTCTTTCATCTGCCATTTCATTTTCCGGTTTCTGCACCGCCTCGCTATGCGTTCGGACCAGAAAAGAAAGAGGATTAACAGGATGATGAAAATGACAAAGACGTAGGGGCGTTGATACCAGGGAGGTGTTACCGTGATATGAAGTACTTCGACCGGTTCGCTCCATTCTCCGCTTTTCGAGTTGCAGGACACCAGGATGGAGTAGTTGCCCGGAGCCAGCATACGCAGTGAAAGGACATGGTTGTATGTTTCGGTGTATTGTTGATCGGTTCCGTTAATCATATAACGGTATAGTTTGCTGCGGAACACATCTTTTTCCATCGAGATGACTTTTATTTCAATGGAGCTGTGCGTATGGGGAATCGTTATCCGGTTATGACCGTTTTCCAGCTGGTCGATACAGGAGTTTCCGTTCAGCAACACGTCCATCAGCCTGACTTCGGGCAGCGGCTCTTCTTTGGTCGGTATGTTTTTATTGATACGTAGCAATCCGGAGGCGCCACCCAGATAGATATAATCGGAGATGGACGAAACCTGGTATTTATAGATGAACTCATTCGTCGTATAACCGTCCGATTCTCCCCAGGAGGCGAAACGTTTCTTTTTGAGATCGTATGAGAATAACATATTGCGGGCACCGATCCAAAGACGTTCCTGTTCGTCCAGTAGCAAGGTAGAGACACTGTTGAACAGTTTGGTTTCAATCTTGGTGAATTCCTTTGTGTTAGAATCGAAATAACCGAAACCATACTCCGTTCCGATCCAGAAAATACCGTTCTTGTTGCGTGCTACCGCTTTGATCGCTTCATGTCCTCCGATGCTGAGGAGGATATGTAGCGTGTCGCTGCCGTGATATACTTCATACAGATTGTTGCTTTGGATGATAAAGGCCGATTTATCGTCGGCACAAACCATTTTCATCGGACCTACGGCCAGCTTCTTCCCGTCTATCTTCAGGAAAGAGAACTTACCGGTCCGGAAACTATGGCTGACTGCATTTTTACCCAGAAAATAAGCCCATTCGTCGGTAACCCTATAAGCCAGTGAGGCATTTCCTCCGTGAAACTGGTCGACCGTCGTGGCTTCGTCGATCAGATAGAAGGGCCGGTGGTAGTTTCCTGTTTCTTTATTAAAGAGATACATACCTTTGGTATATAGGGAAACGAGTAATTCTGAGTCCGAATAATCTGTAATAGATACGACTTTATCTCCGTAAGTGGATGGATAATGTTTGAAGGTATCGGTATAAGGATCGTATTGGTTGATACCGCCTCCGTCTGTCCCCAGCCACAAGCGTCCCCGTTTGTCTTCGTGGATACTGATGACTGATATATCGCTCAATCCGTTGGTATTGTTGCGCGGAACATCCGTATATGTTTCATGAAACTTCTTTGATACCGATCATACCGCCTCTGACTGTCCCTACCCAGATATTATCCTGTTTGTCTTTATAGATGCATTTGACGGAATTTACCGGAAGCGTGTTCCTGTCTCCCGGCGTATGGACAATGGCTGTAATATCGGAGGTGTTTTCCAGATCCATAATATTGATTCCTCCGCCATCGGTCGTTATCCAGAGTTTGTTATTTATCTCTAGAAAGTCAAGTACCAGGTTATTATTTAATTTGGAATTTCCCGTATGGATATGGTAAAGCTTTTTTCCATCCGGAGCGTAACAAACGAAGCCTTTATTATAGGAGGAAAGATAAAGCCTTTTCTTACTATCTAGATAAACCGCATTCAGGTCTCCCGTTTGGATCGGATAATCGGTAGGAGTTATCTGATCGGTAACCGGGTTGTATCTGAGGATACCGTTTCTGCGTGAGATAAGCAATACTTCGTCTTTGTCCCAGGGACGAATATAATAAGGTATAAAATCGGATGAGTCTTTTTGAAGGACGGGTCTTTTATGAAGAGTCCGACTTTTGCCGTCATAGATATACACTCCTTCATCAGCTGTGAAAAGGATGGAGCCGGAGAATGTATGGAATGAATTTGTTGTGATTATCTTATCTTCGAATTTGACAGGGCGGAATGAGTCGCTGCTTTTATCGTATAAGGTTAATCCGTTATTGGTGGAAACCCAGATATTGTTCAATGAATCTTCCGCAATGAAATAAATCGTATTTCCCGGCAGGAATAAGGGTTATCCTTTTCATGGAAATAACTTTTCATACCGTAACGGTCGAAACAACTCAATCCGGAGGCCGTCCCGATCCATATCAATCCTTTATTGTCTGCCAGGATACAATTCACTGTTGTTTGCGATAAACCTTTGTCCAGATTCAGCTGCTGGAAAAAATAGCTGGGGGTTGCTCCTTTTGTATATCCTATACAGAAGTAAAACAAAAACAGGAATTGTAATAATTTTATAATAGGGATGCTTCTCATCGTACTTTATTTCTAATAAGTGCAAATGTAATAAAACCGATCTAAAATAGAAAACATTCAGTGTAAACAGAACTTTGGGATGGTTTTTGACATGAAAAGTACGATTGTTGACATCGGTATGTCTCGGAAAGTGCAACTTTGCCTTTGCAAATATTAACTAAACAGAGCGTGCTTATGAAATAGGGTTAATTCGATGTTATTGGATATAGGTGAATTTGAAAAAACTTACCTGTCTTGAGAATTAAATTATGTTGTTTACTAAATTTATTGTTTTATGAAAAAATCTTTTCTAACATTCTTACTGATGTTGTTTTGCTTGGCAGGTTTTGCTCAGCAAACAGTAACGGGGGTTATCCTCGAAGAGGCAACTTCCGAACCTTTGGCCGGAGCAGCTGTTCAGGTGAAAGATTCACAGAACGGTACGATTGCCGATGCCGATGGCCGTTTTTCTATCTCGGTATCACCCGGACAAACATTATTAATATCTTATATTGGTCTGATCCCTCAGGAAATCCTGATAAAGGAAGGCATGAAGGATTTAACGATCAAGATGCTTAGTGATGCGGTTGATATTAATGAAGTAGTTGTTGTCGGTTATGGCGTGCAGAAGAAAGTGAATCTGACCGGTTCCGTATCTTCCGTTAAGGGAGATGTGCTGGAACGTCGTCCTGTTGCCGATGCCGTACAGAGTTTACAAGGGATGGTTCCGGGTTTGCTGGTAAGCAATTCCGATGGTGGCCGTCCGGGTGGAGCCGGTACTTTGACATTACGCGGACAAGGTAACCTGGATAATAATGCGGCCCCTTACGTCCTGGTCGATGGTGTGGAAATGAGCCTCACCGATGTAAACCCCAGTGATATTGAAAATATATCCGTATTAAAAGATGCGGCTGCTTGTGCTATCTACGGTGCACGTGCCGCTTACGGTGTGATTCTTGTCACGACAAAGAAAGGGGAAGAAGGTAAAACGCGCATCAACTACCAGGGTACGGTCGGTTGGAGTACACCGACTGTTCTGCCGGATATGGTCAATTCGTATGATTTTGCACAATACTGGAATGCCGGTGTAACCAATGCCGGTTCTCCGCGTTTGTACAGCGATGAGAAACTAGCTTTGTTACAGCAGTATATCAATGATCCGAGCAGTGTCGATCCGTGGTTCGAACTGCCTGCCAATTCCAATATGAACCCGGCTTTCGAAAACTCGGAGTCTGGTGTCGGTAATGTGAACTATTTTGATTTGCATTATAAGAACTGGGCGTTTAAACAGAATCATAATATCAGCCTGAGCGGTGGTGGTAAGGCTGCACAATATTATATTTCAGGTGGTTACTATTCGGAAGACGGAATCCTCCGTTATGCCGATATGGATTATAAACGGTATAATTTTGCTGCCAATGTTACTTCGCAGCTGACTAGTTGGATGAAGTTGAAAGTGAATACCAAATTCATGCATTCCGACCAGAATACTCCGTTTGGTGACGGTGGTATCAGCGAAGGTTTCTATCATTCACTGGCTCGTTTCCGTCCCACAGTTTCTCCGGTCGACCCGAACGGTCATTTCACGGAACTGACAATGATTCCTTATCTGCAGAGCGGAACCTATACAAATACACAGCGTGATAATATGAATATCACTGCCGGTTGGATATTCAACCTGTTAAGAACTGGTTATATTCTTCGACTATACCTATAAATTAGGAAATAAAGAATACGAAGCACTAAATGTCAGTCCGCTTATTTATGGTGCCGACGGTGTCAGTACTTCAAAAGGTGTTCGTGCGGAATTGGGTATGTCTCCTGATGGTAAGTTTACCCGTAGCTATGACCGTACACGTTATCAGTCGATCAATTTGTATACAAATTATCTTTTCAGCTTGGCTGAAAAGCACAACTTTACAGTAATGGCTGGTTTTCAGGAAGAAGATTATGAGTTCAGTCTGATGAAGAACTCCATTACCGGCCTGTATTCGACCAGCAATCCGAATGTCGGTATGGGAACCGGCGACAAGACTGTCATCGATACCCGTAACGGTTGGGCAACCCGCGGTTTCTTCGGACGTATCAATTATGATTATGACGGACGTTATCTGGTTGAACTGAACGGACGTTATGACGGCTCTTCCCGTTTTGCCTCAGGCAATCGTTGGGGATTCTTCCCTTCCGTCTCTTTGGGATGGAACATTACCCGCGAACAATTCATGAGTTCTGTGACTGATGTACTGTCAAACCTGAAACTGCGTGCTTCCTATGGTTTGCTGGGTAACCAGGCCGGTGCTGCCTTGTATACTTTTGCCGCAACAATGGAGTTGAACAATAAGTTGGGCAATTATATTTTCTCTGACGGACGTCATATCTTTACACGGGCTCCGGGTGTTGTGAATCCGACTACTACCTGGGAAAAGGTGGAAAGTAAGAATATCGGTCTCGACTTTGGATTCTTAGGGAACTCTTTGACCGGTACACTCGATGTTTTCCAGCGTGATACAAAGGATATGTTAGGGCCCGGCGTCGACTTTCCGGATATTTTCGGAGCAGATGCACCTAAGACCAATAATGCACGGATGAGAAACCGCGGTTGGGAGCTTGCCCTGAATTATCGCGGACAGATCGGTAGCGATATTCAGTATACGATCGGTGGTTCATTGTCGGATGCAACTTCAGAAGTAACGGAATATGCCAACCCGACCGGAACAAATCCGAAAGAAAACTGGTATACCGGTAAAAAGGTGGGCGAAATCTGGGGGTATCGTGCCGACGGTCTGATCCAGACACAGGAAGAAGCAGATGCTTATAATGAAAAGTATGACTTGTCATTTATCAGTGGTAAACCCTGGACTCCGGGTGATGTGAAATATCGTGACCTGAATAATGATAATAAGATCAATAACGGGACAAATACATTGGATGATATGGGCGATATGACGGTAATCGGTAATACGACTCCGCGTTATCAGTACACAGTTAACGGTTCTATCAGTTGGAAAGGCATCAGCCTGAGCATGATGTTCCAAGGAGTTGGCAAACGTGATTGGGATCCGGGAACAGGCGCTTACTTCTGGGGAAGCGGTCCCTATGCACAGGTAACTGTGTTTAAGGAACATCTGGATTTCTGGAGTGAATCGAATCCGGGAGCTTATTATCCGAAGCCCTATATCCATACAGCAGGCGGTGTTGTTCCGTTCCGTGATAAAACAATGACTACCAGCGACCGATATATTCAGAGTGGTGCTTATTGCCGTTTGAAAAACCTGACAATCAGCTATGACCTTCCTGCTATCTGGACGAATAAAGTAGGTATGCAGAAAGTTCAGGTATTCTTCTCTGGTGAAAACCTGCTGACCTTTACAAAACTGAAAGGTATGTTTGACCCGGAAGCGATCTATACAAAGAACGACTACACCAGTGAGGGTGGTAAGAACTATCCGATGAACCGTGTAGTATCTGTAGGCTTGGTTGTTAACTTATAATTTAGAGATCATATGAAAAAAAGAAATATATTTTTAGGCGTGATTCTGGCTTTCAGCCTAACATCCTGCTTCGATATGGATAAAATGCCGGAAGGCGTACTTTCGACTGCGCAGCCTTTCAGCAGTACAGGTGAAATGAGAAATTATCTGGACATGTTTTATCAGATAGGCAATCCGAAATATGAAGATGATAAAATAAAAGTAAATTTTGGTAACGGCTTGCGGGGACAAGACTTCGGTGCCGGTGGTAGTGGTGACGGTATTGCCGGTTCTGATATAAATAGTGATAATATGTCATCCAGTTCTGTTAGCTCGCGTCTGGTAGGGGAGACTACTTTGAGCGGTGCAGCCAAACTGACCAATTATACGGCTATCCGTAATTTGAACTTTTTATTAGCCAATTTAGATAACTGTGTGGAACAGGGAAGTCCCGATTATGATCAGTATGTCGGCGAAGCCTATTACTTCCGGGCCTGGTACTATTACAGGATGTTTGTGGATTATGGCCCATTGACATGGGTAAGTACTCCGCTTGACCCTAATGAAGAAGAGATGCAGTTACCTCGGGATAGCCGGACCGTAGTGGCGGATAGCATTTTGGCCGACCTGGACAAGGCTATTTCTTATTTGGGTATACAGAATAATAGTGCTTCCATGCGTGTCCATAAGGATGTTGCCCGTGCATTGAAGAGTGAAGTGGCTCTTTTCGAGGGTACCTGGGAGAAATATCATAAGGCAAAAGGCGATAAGTTTTTTGATCCTTCCGTAACGGATGAAAAGATTCGCGGGTACTTTACACAGGCTGCCGATGCCGCCAAAGATGTAATGGATCGCGGAGTATGGAAAATATATTCTACTGGTAACGAACTGGATGACTACCGCCAGATGTTTCAAACCACCGACTTATCGGCTAATTCCGAAGTACTTTGGTTTAAAATGTATGATGGCGATCAGGTGGGTAACAGTGTAAATCGTTATCTGAACCAGGGAGGAGGTAGCATCGGTGTTACTGCATCTTTGATCGATGATTATCTGACAAAAGATGGCAAACCGTTTATCGGTGCAGCATTGGTAAATGCAAAGAAGGTGTTTGGTGATGAGTTATTGCCTACCGTACGTGATCCGCGTTTGTCGCAGACGATCTGTACGCCCGGACAACAACTGCGTCCGGATGATTTGCCTCCTTACTATGTCGTTCCGCCACTGATTGGTACTTCGTCTTACAATCAGAATATGACAGGTTATTCTTTACTGAAATATGTACAGATCGATTATACCGGTAGCCTGGATGCTGAAGCTAAAGGAGCAACCCCGGCAATCCAGTTCCGTTATGCCGATATCCTGTTAAATTATGCCGAAGCGTTGGCCGAGTTGGACGGAGCGGCCAATTCTCAGAAAATAATTGTAGCTTTGCAACCGTTACGTGACCGCGCCGGTATGCCTGCCGTAGATTTTGATCGGGA
The DNA here is from genome assembly GCF_003463685.1 of Parabacteroides sp. AM58-2XD. Taxonomy (NCBI): domain Bacteria; kingdom Pseudomonadati; phylum Bacteroidota; class Bacteroidia; order Bacteroidales; family Tannerellaceae; genus Parabacteroides; species Parabacteroides sp. AM58-2XD. The sequence goes on along the minus strand of NZ_QSDP01000042.1, from coordinate 2,703 downwards.
GTATAATCAGGAAGCTGATTATCCGTTCCGTCATCTGGATAAATATATTCAGGCTGTCCGCCGTGAACGTCGTATCGAGAAAGCCTGTGAAGGCCGTCGTCTGGAAGATATTCTTCGTTGGGCTGCTGCCGAAGAACTGATCGTTGGCAAATGGCCGAAAGGTGCCTTATTTACTGGAAGTAACCTGGAAAACCATCCCGCATTTGGCGGTAAGTTGGTTTACGACCAGGCTTCCGGAAACAATCTCTTCCTGACAGGTAAACCGGGTGACGCACTTCGTTATGTTGTGCCCAGCAATCCGGCAGGTTATGAGCAGGGATGGCGGTTTAATGTAGGTCGCGACTATTTGTTGCCTATTCAACCTCGTATGTTGTCTTTGACAGGAGGTAAATGGGAACAGAACCCGGGATGGTAATCTAATTTATACAAGTATATAGAATATGAAGAACATTAGGTCTAAAGTATTATTCTCATTAACGGGAGCAGCGGTGTTAGCATCGCTGCCTTCCTGCAAAGAGAAAAAAGCAGGGGCAGAGGAGGCTAAGAAGCCAATGAATATCCTCTACATTATGTGTGATGATCATTCGTTTCAGACAATCAGTGCGTATGATCATCGGTTCATCGAGACTCCGAACATCGACCGCATCGCCAAAGAGGGAGTCCGTTTTACCAACAGTTTCGTTGCCAACTCGTTGAGTGGTCCCAGCCGTGCCTGTCTGCTGACCGGTAAGCATAGCCATTCAAACGGCTTTACCGACAACACGAAAACATTCGACGGCGGACAACAGACGTTCCCGAAACTATTGAAGCAAGCCGGTTACCAGACCGCTATTGTCGGTAAATGGCACCTGACATCCGAACCTACCGGGTTCGATTACTGGAACATATTGATAGGACAGGGCGATTATTACAATCCTTATTTTATCGATAACGGAGAAAAGAAACAAATAGAAGGATACGCCACCAATATAACAACCGATCTGGCTATCGACTGGATGGACCAGAAAAGGGATAAGAACAAACCGTTCTGCCTGCTCCTGCATCATAAGGCTCCGCACCGTACCTGGATGCCGGATACCTGCGATCTGGAATTGTATAAGGATGTTGTTTTCCCAATACCGGAAACTTTCTACGACAAATATGAGGCCGTATAGCCGCTTCGCAGCAGGAAATGAGTGTCATTAAAGACATGGATCTGGTGTATGACCTGAAACTGGCTGACAAAGAAAACGAGATCCACTCCAATCCGGGATTGGAAAAAGCCGGACGTAATATGTACAACCGGATGACTCCGGAACAGAAAGCCGCCTGGGACAAGCATTATGACCCGATCATCAAAGAGTTCAAGGAAAAGAAACTTTCCGGCAAGGCGTTAGCAGAATGGAAATACCAGCAGTATATGCACGATTATATTCGTGTCATCCATTCGGTAGACCGTAATGTAGGTCGTGTATTGGATTATCTGGAAAAGAACGATCTGCTGGATAATACGATTATCGTTTATACATCCGATCAGGGATTCTATATGGGTGAACACGGTTGGTTTGACAAACGTTTCATGTATGAAGAATCTTTCCGCACACCGATGTTGGTTCGCTATCCGGGTGGCATAAAGGGTGATATTCCTGAAATGGTTCAGAATATCGACCATGCCGCTACCTTCCTCGAACTGGCAGGCGCTCCGGTTCCTGAAGATATCCAGGGTGATTCTTACCTGCCGTTGCTGAAAGGCGAGCATCCGAAAGACTGGCGTACTTCCTTGTATTACCATTATTATGAGTTCCCGGCCGAACACATGGTAAAACGTCATTATGGCGTACGTACAGACCGTTATAAATTAATGCATTTCTATAATGACATCGACGTATGGGAACTTTACGACCTGCAAAACGACCCGATGGAAATGAATAACATTTATAATAAACCCGGTACGGAAGAAATCACCAAACAGTTGATGGACGAACTGCACAAATTGCAGAAACAATATAACGATCCTATCGAATCGGAATTAGCAAAGAAAAGCTAACAGAATAAGTGAAATAGGTAAAGGAGATGTGGATAGTTGAACCCCTGGAGTCGAACAAAAAGGCTTCAGGGGTTCTTTTTATATATATCGTATAAATGCTTTATTCGCTTAAACATCTCAATAAAAGTTTATCAAAATAAATCCTTCATCTATATGATATCTTGTTGGTTATCTTTATGTTACTGATAATAAATGATGAACAAGATGAAGGAAATGGCTTTGTTAACAGGTAGAAAAGAAGTAGGAGTCCGGTAATAGATAATTAGGTATATCCTAATAGTCTGCTATTCTGTAGGTTATATATGCGTTGTTGTTTGTCATATGTCGAACGCTTATCGCACAATTATCGAACAAGCGTTCGACAGATGGCAAACAAGTGTCAGATAATTGAAAAACAAGAAAGAAGAAAGCATATCAGGACTAAGGGTTCACTGGCTCTGTATTAGAATAAGATATGCTGACAGATAATCTTCCGGTAGATATTTACCTTTTTATGGTATTGGAAGCTATCAATTATTAGCTAAAAATCAGGGATTGAAAAGCGTTTCCTTCATTTTGTTCATTATTTATTATCAGTAACATAAAGATAACCAACAAGATATCATATAGATGAAGGAATGAAGGATTTATTTTGATAAACTTTTATTGAGGGAATATATCAATAATTGTATCATTCT
>NZ_QSDP01000041.1:0-51952 GCF_003463685.1 Parabacteroides sp. AM58-2XD | reverse complement strand
TAAGTATTATTTCAGAATCAATTTATATTTTAATGTTGTTTTATAGGAAAATGGAAGCTCCGGAATAAACTTATCTATATAATATTCTCCTGAATTTTCTGTTTCAAAAACTATGTTTATATTATATACTATCTCCTCTGGATTACTTAGTGTTAACTCTCCTGACCAAGATGTTTGATTCAAGATTAGGTTGAACGACTCTTTATCATCTTCTGCACAAGAGACTAATGATAGACACAAAAAGAAAAGATAATAAATATTTTTCATAAATAAAAAATTTATAATATAACAAATTCACCATACAAACAAACACCAGTCGCATCAGTAAAATAAACCGTGTATACTCCCGCCTCTTCTCCGCTTAAGTCAATATCCACTGAAGTCGTCTGTAAAGAAACGACTTGTTGATAGACCTGTCGACCGTCTGAACTGACTACAGACACATTGACTTCTCGCAGTAAAAAGAGAAAATCAACATGGATTACATTATTGTTCAAATTAACCATGAGATGAGGGGGATCCAAACGGATGGAACATACTCCACCAGAATTTTTCTTTGCATTCTGAAGTTTTACCGCATCTGCTTTCACGAAAAAAGTCGTGCTGCAAATCATTGCAAGGGTTAGCATGATACTAATCATTCTTGTTTTCATAACTATTTTCGTTTAAAGTGACACCGTAAAATTAATAAAATACACATGAATATAACCCCTCTATTAACATATATTTAACCAATATGTTAATTCCACAATCAACTAAAAATCAGCACTATACAAGAAACTATTTTAAGAAAAATCAATATTCCCCCTCCAATGATTAATATTTGGCAAATGCAGGTCGATATATTAACGAATTCACCTCTTATTTCTCAACTTCTCCTTCAATGAAAGCTACAATATCAGCGGCATCAGGAGCCTGCAGTTTTTTTCGTATACTGGTCTTTCGGGCACGGACCGTATTAATTTGTTGTTTCATTACACAGGCTATTTCAGTAGTATCCATATTAACTTTCAACAAACAACAAAGCTGTATTTCCCGCTCATTCAAAATATCAGTATAAGCAGCCTGTACCTTTTCAGCAAAGCCATCATACAGTATATTGATTGACACATAAAAATCTTTCCAATTCACATCATTTGTACGTTGCTCTCCATAAAACAAAGTATTAAATTTTTCAAGAAAGGTTTGATCTTTGTCTGATTTCTCATTGAGTTGGGACAAAACCTTCGTTATATTTAACTGCATGAGCAATGCTTTTTTTACCATCTTATCCTTTTCTTCGGCTGAACAACGGGATGATATGACTTGCTTATCCGCATGACCACTACTATGCTTTTCTTTTTCCATCTTCCGTAAAGTATCTACCGTATCTTCCGCATTCAACAAATCCTGTTTCTTTTTCCATTTTTTCCAGACAATTACAATACACAAAATGATCAATCCCAACGAACCAATTCCAATAATTGTCACAACTGCATAATATTGTATCAGATGTAATTTTTCATTCTCTTCCTGATACCTTATATAATTATAAACTCGCTCCGTTTCAGCCAATGAACTTTTACGCTGAAATTGATAAACAGAATCGACACAAGTTACATATCGCTTCTGATTCAGAAATGCTGCTTCATAATTTTTATTTACAGCTTCTGTTTCAGCTAAAGCTGAATAATAAATAGCCTGCAATCCTATATCATTCGATGCTTCAACAGCATATTTCACTCCATTTAATAAAAAAAGAGCTGAATCAGATTCTCTCAAATTTGCATAAATTTCAGCTAAAGTTGTCTTTTGATGTACCATCCAATTGCTATCACTCTCTAAAGATAAAGACTGTTGCAGATAATATTTTGCTTTAGAAAACATACTATCTTCTCTCAAATAAAGCCCTATATCATTATATATAGCAGCCATTTCTATCGTATCTTTCTGTTCGCGGGCAATATCTAATGCCTTCTCTAAATAAAAATAAGCACTGTCCCGATTGCCGTTTATCCCATATTCAGAGCCTATCGAATGTAGTAATGTACCTGTATACTTCTCTCCGGAAATTTGACCGTAAATAGCATACGATGTTTTATAAGCCTCCAGCGATTTATCAAAAGCATACTGCTTATCGTGTAACTCTCCTAAATAATAATTCGCCATCATCCCCAAAAGAGGGTCAGGTATCTCTCCTGCATATTCCGCCGCTTTCAGGAAATACAATCCGGATTCAAATAGCTTTCCGGCCCCTTCATAAACACGGCCTGCATAATAATTCAACCAGCCTTTTTGAGAAGCATTGCCTTGTTCCTTGTAGTATACCAATGATTTTAAAATAAGGGTGGTATCACAGGATAAATCCATATAACATTTATCCTTCGCCTTCGTATACATCAACTGATAAGCGGCAAAGTCCGCCTGGTTCAATGTTTCCGGATGAGGAAAAGACGATAAAAGTGCCAATCCACGATCCGGTTCATTCTCCATCAGAGAATCTGCCTGCTGTAATACTTTATCGAGTTGCCCTGAATGACAAGACAAAAGGCCAATCACAATAATAATAAGGTAAACTTGCTTAAACGGTTTCATATTCAGAGCATTTAGATCAACGATTCTCGTTATGTGGCAAATATAAGATTTATATTACATTAATATGTGGATATAAACAATTTCTTTCGCGGAATTTCAAGGTTTCCCTTTCATCGGTTAAAATAAACCCGCAATGGTTTTGAAGAAAGCAAAATTTTCTTGCAACACAGCAGTTTTATCCTTATCTTCGCTTGTCAAAGTTATTACTTCATTACCAACCAGTTACTCCATTCTCTTCTTTGAGACAAGCGTTACATTTCAGCGGCCGATAATTATCAGCCGTATGGTTGATAATTATGAACCAAACGGTTGATGATTGTCGGCCAATCGGTTGATGGTTATCAACCATTGATTAGCTGCCGTAGTAATTCTGTTTAGTACGTATAGTAAATCCAAAAACATCGGGATCTATTTTATATTTGTTCAGGAACAAAGAAACGGTTTCTCATCCTCCTTATACATATCATATATCATCCCAATAAAATAATTCATATCTTTGCCGGAAAAGTATACAAAAATCGTATGGGAATAGGAAAATGGATCGGCGGCATTATCGGATTTATGGCTTTAGGGCCTTTGGGCGCTCTGGCCGGAATCGTATTCGGCTCTTTGTTTGATGAAGGAATCAATCAGGCGGGACAGGCATACGGCGGAAGGAGTTATGAAAGTGAACCCTCCCCGGAAGACAGATACACGGGCCAGCGGAACAGCTTCCTTTTCTCCATGCTCGTGATGGCATCGTACATCATCAAAGCCGACGGGCGGATCATGCACAGTGAAATGGAGTTTGTGCGCCAGTTCCTCAGAAGAAATTTCGGAGAAATGGCCGTATCCCAGGGGGAACAGATTTTACTGAACCTTTTCGAACAGCAGAAACGCATGGACCGTGAAAATCCGATGGCTTTCAAAAATACCATTCGGGAATGCGGAACACAGATCGCATACAACCTGAGTTACGAAGAACGCCTGCAACTCCTGGCTTTTCTGGCTCAGATCGCAAAAAGCGACGGACATGTATGCGCGGCAGAGATAGAAGCTCTCAAAGAAGTAACCTTATCCATGGGATTATCGGACAGAGAGGTCGAGTCGATGCTTAATCTGGAAACAAATACGCTGGAAGAGGCTTACAAGGTTCTTGAAATAACACCGGAAGCAACCAACGAAGAAGTACGTGCCGCCTATCGCCGGCTTGCCCTGAAACACCATCCGGACAAAGTGGCCGCCTTAGGAGAAGATATCCACAAAGCAGCCAACGAAAAATTCCAGCGCATCAATGATGCTAAGGCAAAAATTTATAAAGCCCGGGGAATGAATTGATTTTTTTAATCGTATTTTTGCACACTGTTAGGATAATTGTATAATTAATAAAGTATCTATGTCACACGAAGCAATCGCCTGCATCCTGCAACAGGAGGCTGAAGCAGTACTGAATATCCCGGTAACCTCCGGCTATGAAGAAGCAGTAACTCTTATTGTCAAATATGTTCACGAACTGGGAGGAAAACTGATTACCAGCGGAATGGGAAAAGCCGGCCAGATTGCCATGAACATTGCTACCACCTTCAGTTCGACCGGTACGCCGGCCTTTTTCCTGCATCCCAGCGAAGCACAACATGGCGACCTGGGTATCGTGCGTGACAATGATATCATGTTACTGATCTCCAATTCCGGAAAGACACGCGAATTGCTGGAACTGGTAGAACTGACACGCGGCCTGGTGCCCGACATGAAATTTATCGTTATCACCAGCAATTCGGAAAGTTCGCTGGCAAAAGATGCCGACGTATGCCTGCTTACGGGAGCTCCGAAAGAAGTGTGTCCGCTGGGACTCACTCCGACCACTTCAACGACGGTGATGACCGTTATCGGGGATATTTTGGTGGTAGGTACGATGAAAAGGATCAATTTCAATAATAAAGATTATGCCAAACGGCATCACGGCGGTTACCTCGGATCGAAAAGCCGCGAACAGAGCAAGAACGAATAGACTATAAACAAGCCCATTATATGAGAAAAGTTATTGGCATCGGAGAGACGATTCTCGACATTATCTTTAAGAACGACCAGCCACACACAGCCGTGCCAGGCGGATCAGTCTTCAACGGATTGGTGTCGTTGGGGCGTCTGGGAGTCCCGGTTTCTTTCATCAGCGAAGTCGGCAACGACCATGTAGGTGAGATCATCCGTAGATTCATGGAAGAGAATCATATCTCGACAGAATTTGTAGACCGTTTCCCGGACGGGAAGAGTCCGATATCGCTGGCTTTCCTCGACAATGAAAACAATGCCAATTACACTTTTTATAAGGATTATCCCAAACAACGGCTGGAAGTACCGCTACCGGTCATCAATGAGGACGATATCTTTATTTTCGGTTCCTATTATTCCCTGAATCCGGCTCTGAGAGAACGGATGGTTGAATTTCTGGAATATGCGAAAGAACGGAAAGCGATCATTTATTATGATCCGAACTTCCGGAAAGCGCATGCACATGAAGCGATATACCTCACTCCCACCATCCTCGAAAATCTGGAATATGCAGATATCGTACGTGGTTCGGACGAAGACTTCTTCAATATTTTCGGAAAGACAGAGGTAGAACGGGTCTATACCGACCATATCAAATTTTACTGTGAACGGTTCATCTCCACACACGGAGCAAACGGGGTGAATCTGTACACAGGCAAATTGTCCGAACATTTCGATACGGACATGATCAATCCGGTCAGTACCATCGGTGCCGGAGATAATTTCAATGCCGGCATCATTTACGGATTATTGAAATATAATATCGGATATCATGATCTTCCGACTATGAGCAAAGAAACCTGGGAAAAGATTATCCGTTGCGGCATGGACCTTGCGTCTGAAGTATGCCAAAGCTATGATAATTACATTTCTAAAGAATTTGCAACCTCATACCGCCAGTAGTCTTAAATATCATTAACTCCGGTACGACAAAGGGCAGGAATTATTATCTTTGTAATGTATGTATGCTAGAAAGACGATGTTAGTAAAGATTTTTTCTCTGTTTGCTTGTGTTACGTTGATAACGGGTTGTTCCTCTAACAGTCCGGAAATACGGACGCTCTGCCTGCGCGATGATATAGGGAATTATATTCTGAAATGGGAAACCGAACCGCAAATGGAAGGTATACTCAAGATGTATGTTTCCGACGATCCCGAATCGTTCAACAGATCTCTTCCCTCAGGATATGCCAACATAAAAGACGGTGTCACGACTTATATCACCAACGATAATATGTCGCGCAAATATTTCCTGTTGTCTTTCAACGATAAATATTTCAAGACGATCGGTGCCCGCTCCGTATCGATGGACAGCCTCCAGAATCTACGGGAAATCGGTGGCTACGGGACTGCCCACAACCATAAAACGACCCGCTGGGGACAGGTATTCCGGTCCGGACAACTCAGCTCCCTGAGCGAATGGGATTCGATCCGTCTGAACAATCTGCATATCAAAACAGTTATAGACCTGCGCGGGAATGATGAAGTAGCAGCCAGTCCGCTACGTTATTCCAATGCAAACATCGTACACATCCCTATTCCCATAAAGAATATGGATCACGTAGTTGCCCGCATACAGGAAGACCGGATGCGTAAAGGAGACGGAATCCTGTTCATGCAGGACACTTATTTGCAGTACGTTACTGATTACAGCGAACAATATGCCAAGGCGCTCGATGTTTTTCTGGACAAGGATAATTATCCGATCCTGATTAACTGCTCAATGGGAAAAGACCGTACGGGTTACCTGACCGCCATGCTGCTGTTTGCTCTCGGAATACCGGAAGAAACGATCATAAAAGATTATATGGCTTCCAACGAGAACATCAATATCGGACATCTGGCCTATATGGCACGTGATCTGAGCACAAATGCACAGGAAACGATCACCACTTTGGTCACTGTCAACGAAGGGTTGATCGACCTGGTCCTGAAACGGATCCGGAAAGATTACGGCTCGGTAGACAAATATCTGTCAAAAGGATTACATCTGACAGATAAGAAGCGGGATGCATTAAAAGATATTTTACTATATTAATGTGAATCCGAATTATTTATCTACCTTTGTACCCTCTGAATTTATTATATACACATATATCACATTTTGAAAACATTTGAAGAATTAGGAGTTGCCGCCCCCATATTGAAGGCAATCCAGGAAATGGGTTACGAATCGCCCATGCCGGTACAGGAAGAAGTGATTCCTTTCTTGCTGGGAGAAGACAACGACGTAATTGCATTGGCACAAACAGGAACAGGAAAAACAGCCGCTTTCGGTCTGCCCATCCTGCAGAAGATCGATGTGACAAGATATCAGCCTCAAGCACTCATACTTTGTCCCACCAGGGAACTTTGTCTGCAAATTGCCGACGACCTGAATGATTACTCCAAATATATCGACAACCTGAAGGTGCTGCCGGTATACGGAGGTTCCAGCATTGAAAGTCAGATCAAGACATTGAAACGTGGCGTACATGTAGTTGTAGCGACACCGGGACGCCTGCTCGACCTGATGAACCGTAAGACAGTCGATCTGGGTACGATCCGGAACGTTATTATGGACGAAGCGGACGAAATGCTGAACATGGGATTCACCGACAGCATCAATGCGATTCTGGCTGAGGTTCCCCCCGCACGTAACATGTTACTTTTCTCCGCTACAATGCCGCAGGGTATTGCCAGCATCATGAAGAAGTACATGAAGAACCCGAAAGAAATCGTTATCGGGAACAAAAACGAAGGTAACAAGAACATCAAGGATATCTATTATATGGTACAGGCAAGAGATAAATATCTTGCACTGAAACGTATCGCAGACTTCTATCCGAACATCTACGGTATCGTTTTTTGCCGTACCCGTAAGGAAACACAGGAAATTGCCGACAAACTGATACAGGACGGTTACAATGCCGATTCGCTGCATGGCGAACTGAGCCAGGCACAGCGCGACTATGTGATGCAGAAGTTCCGTGTTAAAAACATTCAGTTACTGGTAGCTACCGATGTGGCAGCTCGCGGACTGGACGTGGATGACCTGACTCACGTAATTAACTACGGTTTACCTGATGAAGTAGAATCTTATACTCACCGCCGTGGCCGTACAGGTCGTGCCGGCAAGACTGGTATTTCTATTTCCATCTGCCACGTAAAGGAAAAAGGCAAGATACGCCTGATCGAGAATATCATCAAGAAGAAATTCGAGAAAGGTGAAATGCCGACCGGACACGACATCTGTGAAAAGCAGCTTTTCAACCTCGTTGACCAGATCGAAAAAGTGAAGGTAGACGAAGAAGAGATCGCAACACTGATGCCGCAGATCTATCGTAAACTGGAATGGCTGGATAAGGAAGACATCATCAAACGTGTTGTTTCGCTGGAATTCAACCGTATGATCGACTATTATAAAGATGCTGACGAGATACAAGACGTAGACGAGCGCTCGGCCCGCAGTGAACGTGGCGATTACGGAGAACGTGGCGAACGCCGTTCGCACAATGCAGAAGAAGGTTTCTCACGCTTCTTCCTGAACTTCGGTAAAGCTGACGGATTATTCCCGAACCAACTGATCGAACTGGTCAACAAATGTGTTCCGGGTAAGGTTCGTATCGGTAAGATCGACCTGCGCGACAACTTCTCATTCTTTGAAGTAGAGGAAGGCGAAGCACAGCGCGTAATGGACAGCATGAACGGTTTCGAGATCGAAGGACGCCGTATCTCCGTTGAGCCTGCACAGGGCAAAGGCGAAGGCAGAAGCAGCCGGGGCGGAGGATTCAGCCGTGGAGGAAACTCACGCGGTGGCAGTGGTTCCAGAGGCGGTTATAAAGGTGGCGGTGGCTATAAAGGCAAACGCGAAGGCGGATTCAGCGGCAGCACAACCGACAGACGTAACGGCGAAAAGCCGTGGAGACGTGAAACGTCAGACCGCAATGCCCGTAAGAAAAGATACTAATCTATATTATAGATAGCAAAAAGAGGGAGCGAAATCTATAACGATTACGCCCCCTCTTTCTATTTTAGATCAACCATTCTGCAACACATCTTCTTTTTCCGGAGCATTCGGCTCAGGAGTCGAAGCCGGATCAAACGGGTTGAAGTAATAGATGCCTAATGAATCCAAATATTGCAGGAAAACAGGCAGCTTCTTCATAAAGAGACTGCATTCTTTTGCCTTGGCAGGTGTCCAGCCATCTTCGGCAACAGCGACAAGGCGGGGGAAGGTCATAAAATCCAGACGTTTCTCATCTGCCACACGTTCTGTCCACAATGAGAACTGTAAGCCCATCACCTGGTCTTCATAATCTTTCGTCAGGTGAATAATAGGTTCCGGGAAACGGTACACATCTTCAATCGCATTATAGCCGTTCCACAGACGGCCCACCTTATGTTCGCCATACTGGACAAAGTCTGCATAAAACGGACGGCGCGGTGTCATTATCACATTGTAACCATTCTCGAGAGCTTTTACCAACTGATGTTTGCGGTCATGACGCCACCACATTACAATTGCTTTATCGGGAGAAACGCCGGCATCGATGATTTCGTCCCAACCGATCATGGTTTTACCTTTAGAGGCAACGATATCGGCTGCGCGTTTCACGAAATAGTGTTCCAGTCCGGTTTCATTCTGCAATCCTTTATCTTTGATGAACTGCTGGATTTCGGGATCGGTAAACCAGCTCTGGTTACCGTAATGAACCTCATCCCCACCGATATGAATATAAGGGGAAGGGAATAAAGAAACGATTTCATCGAGAACATCGCTGATAAACTGATAAGTCGTCTCCTTGCAAGGATGGAAAGTAAAACCGTCCCATTTGCCTTCGCCGCCACCGGACAGTTCCGGATAAGAACGGCTGACAGCGGTAGCATGTCCGGGCATATCGAATTCCGGCACTACCATAATATGACGTTCTGCAGCATAAGCTACGATTTCCTTTATCTCTTCCTGGGTATAAAATTTAGCCGGTGCTTCCGGATCATGCCAGTTACCGATAGCACCGACAGAGGTCAGCTTCGGATATTTCTTGATCTCGATACGCCAGCCCGGTTCGTCGGTCAAATGCCAGTGGAAAATATTCATACGGAGGGAAGCCATAATATCCAGATATTGTTTCACCTTCTCCTTACCGAAGAAATGACGGCTTTCATCCAGCATAAAACCTCTCCAGCCATAACGGGGCTGGTCAGTGATCTTACAAGCTCTCACTGTTCCTTTTCCAAAACGGGCCAGTTGTTTCAGGGCCTCTTTCGCATAGAACAGGCCGGATTCCGAAGATGCTTCCAGTAAAACGGATTCCTGACTGACTGTTAATGAATAAGCCTCATCCGGCATTTTCAGTTTTTCATCCAATACCAGTCGAACCGTGCCTTTGGAAGGTGTTCCTGATAAACCCAGTCCTTTCAGTTCAGACTGTAGTTTTTTAGCCAATTCATCGGCATATCCGCCATTCCCGCTGATCGGGGAAGCCGTGCCGATTGTAAACGATCCTTTGCCTCCCGAAACTTTCGCCGGTGTGGGGAACAAAGCAAGTTGTGCAAATGCCGGCAAAGCAAGAAAAGCCAGCAATACTACAATAGATAATAGTTTTCTCATGGGATTATAATTGTTATGTTATCGTACACACCTTAGATTTGGGCAAATATATGCAATTATTCCGATACAGTTTGTATCTTTAGCCATTAAATCAAATGACAAACACATGAACAGATTGTTTATCTTTACTCTTACACTTATCTGCCACTGTCTTATTACATCAGCGCAGGAGATAGAATACGCCCAGCCGGTCAACACACCGGAAAGTTGCACTAGTATTATGGTCGGCAAGAAAGCCTCTGCCGACGGCTCGGTAATGACCAGCCACACTTGCGACGGAAATTACCGTACCTGGATGGATATTGTCCCAGCCGCCACCTATGACCGCGACACGACCGTCGCCATCCGGAACGGCTGATGCATACGGAATATCCGGACGACCAGACCAACGTCGAATTAAAAGGAACCATCCCGCAGGCCCGTTCCACCTATCAGTTCCTGAATACCTCCTACCCTTGCCTCAACGAAAAACAACTGGGCATCGGAGAAACGACTATTTCCGGACGGAAAGAACTGGTTAACAAGAAAGGTATGTTCATGATCGAAGAGTTGGAAAAGATTGCTCTTCAACGTTGCACGACTGCCCGCGATGCCATTCGCCTGATCGGTGAACTGGTCAAAGAACACGGTTATGGCGATTCCGGCGAATGCCTGACAATTGCCGACCCGGATGAAGTCTGGATATTTGAAGTTTTCGGCGAAGGGCCGGACAAAATCGGCGGAGTTTGGGCAGCTGTCCGCATTCCGGACGACCATGTCAGCGTATCGGCTAATATCTCCCGCATATCTACTTTGGATTTAAAGGATAAAGACAATTATATGGCTTCCGCCAATGTCTTCGATGTTGCCAAAAAGATGGGATTCTGGGATGGGAAAGAACCGTTCCGTTTCTGGAAGGCTTACAGCGGAGGGAACTATTTCGGCGAACTGAAATCGTTTAGCCTGCGTGAGTTCTTTATCCTGAACAGCCTTGCTCCTTCCCTGAAGCTATCGTATGATTCGGAAGAACTGCCATTGAGCGTAAAACCGGATAAGCAGGTAGCCGTAACCGATGTAATGGCTCTTTTGCGTGCAACCTATGAAGGGACAGACTGGGATACAACCAAAAATCTGAAAGTCCCATCCAAAAAGAAAGACAGTTCGGATAAAGATTCTATCACCAGCCCGGCCGCCAATCCCTGGATGACAACCGATATGATCAATATGTTGAATGAAATAAAGCCTGGGACGGTCGACCGCAACCGTTTGGTAGCCGTTCCCCAATGTTCTTACTCCCATGTTATCCAGTTACGAAACTGGCTGCCTGATGCAGTCGGAGGGGTTGCCTGGTTGTCATTCGACAATCCGGGACAGAGCCCGCGTATTCCTGTTTTCTCCGGCTCCACCGCACTTCCTCCCAGTTTCGGTATCTGCGGACAGCATCGCCATCGTACTGATGCCGCCATCTGGTCGTTCCGCGAAGCCAATAAACTGGCAACCGTACGCTGGGGACTGACAAAAGAGAAAATGCAAACGGCTATCGCCCATTTCGAAGAAAAAGGACAAACAGAATTACCTTTTGTTGAGGCTCAATACAAACAAATTCAACAAACGAAAGGCGATGAAGCTGCAAATGCCTATCTGACCGGCTATACTTCCGACTTTGCCGGGGCTACCATGCAACGCTGGCGCGAAATGGCTGACGAGTTCTGGAAGATGTTTGCACGAGGTTTCTAAATAACGATTACAAACTATTAAATCATATTTTATGAAAGCATTATTCATATCCTGCGCCTTGCTGCTTTCCGCACTCAGCACATTCGCACAAGGTTATCAGTTTACCGAAGTCGTGACAGTTCCGGCTACCCCGGTAAAAAATCAGGCAGCCACCGGTACTTGCTGGTGTTTCGCCACCACCTCATTTATGGAATCGGAGTTGTTACGCATGGGAAAGGGAGAATACGACCTCTCCGAAATGTTCATCGTACGCCAGAAATATATGAACCAGTTACAGGACAATTACCTGCGACGTGGCGAAGGAAATATCGGACAAGGCAGTCTGGCACATACTTTTAAAAATGCATACCGTCAGGTAGGAATCGTTCCTGAAGAGGTTTACAAAGGGATCAACTACAATTCCGAACGCCACAATCACAGCGAAATGGCTCAATATATGAAAGCTATCGCTGATGTTGCGGTAAAAAATAAGAAACGCAGCCCTGAATACGACAAGCTGATACAAAACCTGTTCGATACCTACCTGGGACAGCTTCCGGCAACATTCACTTACAAAGGGAAAGAATATACTCCCAAGACATTTGCCGAATCTCTGGGTCTGAATATGGACGATTACATCGAACTGACGAGCTTCACCCATCATCCGTATTATGTAAAATTCGACGTCGAAGTACCGGACAACTGGGAACATCAGCTCATGTATAACCTGCCGCTCGACGAAATGATCGAGACAGTCGATTATGCCCTGAACAACGGTTTCACCGTATGCTGGGACGGTGATGTCAGCGAAAAAGGCTTTTCCTTCAAGAACGGTGTAGCCATCAATCCGGAAGTAAAGAAGGTGGAAGACCTTTCGAATACCGACCGCGCCCGTTTCGAAAAGATGGACGAGAAAGAGCGCCTGGAAGAAGTATACAAATTCGAACAGCCGTATCCGGAAGTAAAAGTAACCCCCGAAGTCCGTCAGGAAGGTTTCGAAGCATTCGTGACTACCGATGACCATCTGATGCATCTGACCGGTATCGCCAAGGACCAGAACGGCACCAAGTATTACATCACCAAAAATTCATGGGGCACAGATCGTAATAAGTTCGGTGGCTACCTGAATATGTCGGAAAGCTTCGTCCGCGCTAAAACCATTTATGTAATGGTTCATAAAGACGCTATCCCAAAAGCTATCAAAACAAAATTAGGCTTAAAGTAAATCTGATTACAAATAAAAGAGGGTACGTCCCTGGCTGATAAAAATCCAGGCGGCGTACCCTCAATATTTTTTGTTCCTTCTTTCAAACTCAATCAACTCCAAACTGGTATTCAGCGACATGCCTATACTTTTCTGTTTTATCTATTAAAATGGAGGGAAAAGACGGTTGGTTCGGAGCATCCGGATATCCCTGGGTTTCGATGGCGATGCCGGCACTGGCATAATAAGGAGTATCCCCCTTTCCAATATCCGTTCCGTCCATAAAATAACCGTTATATACCTGCACAGATTGTTGATTTGTATAAATATCCATCTTTCTTCCGCTGATTTCATCCGACAAACAAGCGGCAAAACTTAGTTCGCTCGCTTCTTTTTTATCCAGGCATACGCCAGGGAAAAACCTTTGCCTTTTTGTATTTGTGAATGTTCTTCTGTCAAAGACGAAGCAATAGTGTGGGGCAAACGAAAATCCAGCAAGGTACCGTTTACAGGTAATAACCGGCCCGTAGGGATTAATCCATTATCACATTCAATGATAGCGGAAGCATTCAGGGTAAGATTGTGAGATAAAACATTCTTTTTATCTGTAATACCAAAGGATGATTGCAGGTTAAAGAAAGCATGATTCGTGAGATTGACAGGTGTTAGGCGGTCGGTTGTTGCTTCGCACTCCATCCGCAGGGTATTATTATCTTTCAGCAGGTAAGTCACCTTTACTTCGAGGTTTCCCGGATAGCCTTCTTCCCCGTTTGGGGAACAGGTTGTAAATTCGACGGCTTCCTCTCCGGAAGAAGTGACAAACAGGCGGGATTTCCAGAAACGATTGTGAAAAGCGGCCATTCCACCGTGCAAATGATTGCGGACAGGTTTTCCATAAGCATCATTGGAAGCCAGTAAATACTCTTGTCCTTCTAATGTAAAACGGGCATTATTAATTCGTCCGCAGACACGGCCTACTATCGCACCATGATATTGCTCGCCTGCCATCAAATAACCGTCGAGCGTATCGAAACCAAGGAGAATATCCCCCATACAGCCATCACGGTCGGGTGTCCACATACTCACCCAGCGGGCACCATAATTGGTGAATTGGGCGACAAGGCCGTTACGGTTCTTTAATGTAACCAGTTCAGCGGAAGAGGTTGAACCCTCTCCGCTGAATACTGATGCAGACAATAAATTCAACTGACAAACCATGTATTATTGTTTTACAATCTTAAATATACGGCTTTTGAATGCTCCGTACAAGGGAAATTCCACTCCGATATTCATCAACTGACGACCGGCATAAAGGCCATCCATACCTTCAATCCGGTAAGAGGCATCAGGTTCCAGACCACGCAGTTTTACCTTTTTAGGACGTTTGGTTTCCGGTATGGCATTATCCGGATATTCTGCCAGATTATACACAAACACAACTGATTCGGATTTCGGTTTATTGACGAACTGAAGCACGCTCCGGTTATTCTCGTAAGGCGACACCAAACGGTAATGATCACCTTTGTGAACCGTTTCACGAATTTCTTTATAAAGAGCAATCTTCTCACGGGCAACCTCTTTTTCCTTGTCAGACCATTTCGTAATATCATAACCAACACCCAGGACACCGCACAGGGATACATCGAACTTAAATTCAAGCGGATGCCTCTGGTTATGCCAGTCCTCCTGCGTCACCCAGCTAATCATAGAATTAGACGGGAAGGCATTCAGGAAAGAATACTGGATGAACGTGCGTTCCACCGGGTCGGTATTATCGCTTGCCCAGCAGAAATCGGTACGGGCCATCATACCCAGGTCAACCCTACCGCCACCTCCGGCACAGTTTTCGAACCATACTTCGGGAAATTCCGCACGCAATGTTTCAAACAAACGGTACAGATTCTCGATGTATTTAATACGAACGGCCCGCTGTTCATCGGTCGGAGCTGACAGGAATCCAGGTTCTGTCACACCCCGATTCATATCCCATTTGATAAACTTTATATTGTTTTCACGTAACAACGTAGAGAAGCAGCTATATAAATACTGATAGACATCTTCACGTGCCAGGTTCAGCATCAACTGATTACGGGTTTCATGCCGGGTACGGTTCGGATAATGGAACACCCAGTCGGGATGCTGGCGGTACAGGTCACTGTTCGGATTTACCATTTCCGGCTCTATCCAGATACCGAAATCCAGTCCCAGAGCATTGATTTTCTCGATCATCGGTTGCAAGCCGTTAGGGAATTTATTCTTATCGACCGTCCAGTCACCCAGACCACCTTTATCGTTGATACGGCCTTTAAACCAACCGTCGTCAATAACAAAGACTTCAACGCCCAAATCTTTTGCGATCTTTGCCAAAGCCAACTGATGTTCTTCATTCACATCAAAAGTGGTGGCATACCAGCTGTTATATAAAACCGGACGAACCTGATCGCGATGAGAAGGATACAGGACTTTTTCACGGGTAAACGAAGCCAGGTTCTGTGAAACGCCTTCCATCCCCCGGCTGGTATATCCGATCATCATCTTAGGAGTGGTAAAACTCTTTCCCGGCTGTAGAACCAACAACTGGTCCCAGAAATTTATTCCTCCGGTAACCTGAACTTCTCCGGGAGCATACTTCTCAAAGTCCATCCGCCAGTTACCACTATATTGTAAAGAGCCGAACCATACTTCGCCATAAGTCTCTTCCTGTTCGCCTTCGGGTCTGATTGCAAAGAAAGAGGAACCGTACGAACGCAGGTCTTTTGTCTGAATCGTCTTCAAGCCCTGTGTCAGTTTGGTTACATTCATTTGATACTCATAGCCCCATCTGCCGGACAGATGCGTCAGCTCATAAGCGTTCTTCGGAAGGAAGAACGTTCCGGACTGGGCATTTTCTATTTCAATATTCCCTTTCTTTCCGGTATTCTTTATTTCTATCCATTTCTCAAGCAAATCGTATTCCGGCAGAACACGGATATATTCGGTAATAGCCAACGGATAATAGTTATCCTTCTGACGGATAACCAATGTGGCATACCCATCCTGCGTCAGCATTTCCGACCCTTCGTAAGTGAGTTCGATATCCCTTACCCGGTCTTTAAAAACGGCTTCCAACATCGGTGTCGTAGCAGAATAACCGCCACGGACAGTCACTTCTTCCCCCAGCGGATTCCGCAGCATGTCCGGATTCTGACTTTTATCGCCAAAATAGAACATATTCACCTTTCCCTGATCCGAAACACGGATCTGATAGATAAAAGAACGTGTTGCCAATGTCCACGACTTTCCGTCGCTGCCGGCAGTAACAGGAGATTGCTGTGCCCAAGTCATCCCTGTCATTAAAGCAAATAATACGATAAACAGCTTCTTCATAAGTTACATCTTTACATTAATCAATAAATATCTTCCGGATTACTTGCTCCCGAAGAGAGACCGGATTTAAACAATTGAGCCAAAACATCCGATTCCATCGCACTTGACGGATCAAACGAATCACTTTTCATATATTCAAGCAAACTAAAATACAACTGCCGGGCTTCCGGACGCTGTTCCCAGTCCGACAATATATCCATTGAGCAGAAAAGCAATTTTCCTTCACCTACTTTTACTTCAAACAGGTTTGACAAACGGCGGTTATTAGCAAAGTTATCGACAACTTCCACCAAAGGGGTCACGGACGGCAGGTTATCCATAACAATCGTTTTTGATTGCTTCAGCAGCGACCACCATTGCCAATCGGTATAATTGCCTGTCGGGAAATGGGCGAATGCCGGATGAGACGCCTCACAAAGGATTCCCATCGAACCTGCCTGCTTCGGAAAATGAACCGGACTCCAAAATACAGGGACAAATTTACCTTCCAACCCTTCTATCTTTTTATAGTCCGGATTATATAAAACCTTCTTTCCATCGGCAAGCGCCTTCTGAGTTTCCCGTAAATCACGGGTAACAACGACATCATCCTTCACCGGATTCAATTCGGACGGATAAACCCAAATACTCCATTCATTCTTATATGGAGTATTATCCAAAGCAACGGACAAGAGTAACCGAGCCGCTTCCTGCTGCGCCAACGGACAGGTAATCACCTCCGACAATCTATTCAATCCAATTGACAGCGAAGGGCAGGACATCATGCCTTTTCCAATTTCTTTTCCCTTTTCATCTTTCAGTATCCAGGAAACAGACTGATCTTTCAGTTCTTTATCTGTGAAATTAGCAACTTCGACAGACGCTGTAAAAGATTCCCCACTCGTATAAACTGCTTTCGGGAAACGAACCAGAGGTGTTACCGGCGAGCAGGCCTGGCGGAATGTTTCTGCATCAGTTACACCTTTGCTATCCCAAAAGGCATCCAGCAATCCGACTAAAGCAGTTCCCTGCCCCGGGAAGTCATGCAGGTCCAATAACTGGAAACCGCTGCAACCTGCCGTTTTCATCGCACGTTCAATCTCTTCCTTATATAAGATAGACGCCAGATAACCGGATGCTTTCAGGTAATCGTCAGCCTTATCCAATAAGCCTTTTTTCTCCAGTTCCTGCTTTACGCCTTTAAAGTTTAAAGGATCCAGGACTCCGGTATATTTATCTATCTCTTTCAGGTTAGGGAAAACAGAATATTGCCCGATCTCATGAGTAACAAGCGGAACATCCATTCCTTCGACAGAAGCGATATAGTCCTTGTCAAACGAAGGAGATTGGGAATCAAATACACCCTGGCCTCTCACCCAGCCTTTCTTAGTCCATTGCGTGATAAAGAAATCGTCATCCGGTTCAGGCCAGTCACCATGTCCTCTTTCAAATGTAAAAGAAGTGGTTGTATATAAATGTCTCGAGTCCTGTTCTTTGGTATGCTTCAACAACCGCGACAAGAATTCAAAATCCGGTTGCAGTTCATTCCCCAGGCTGAAGAAACAGAAAGAGGGATGATTGCCATACTCTGCAAGTATACGGTCAGCTTCAGCATACAGGAAGTCGTTTGTATGAGAATCTTCTCCCACTTTTACCGACCATAGCGGAAGCTCTACCTGTAAATAGAATCCCAATGAATCTGCCACCTGGAAAGCGGCTTCGGGTGGACACCAGGAATGGAAACGCAGATGGTTCAATCCCCATTCGCGAGCCGTAAGGAACACTTTCTTCCATCCTTCCGGTTCCATCGGAGGACGTCCGGTCAGCGGGAAGATACAACATTCGAGTGTACCTCGCAGAAAGACCTTATTTCCGTTCAATAGCAAATCCGATTGATTCCGGCTGAATTCGCGCATGCCAAACTTTGTACTCCTTTCCGTTTTAACCGAACCTGCATTCACCTCTAAATCCACTTTATATAAAACAGGGTTAAACTCATTCCACATTTCTATCGAGTCCCCCATTGAACAGGTTAGATTTACAAGGTTTTCACCTGATTGAAAATCCACTTTTTGTTTAAGGACAGATACGACCAATCCACTTTTTTGATTTTCTACCTTTACCGAGAGCGAACCTTCTGTAGCTTCACCCGTATTGGAAACTTTTCCCTTTATACGGATTTGTTTGCCTGATACGTCCGGATAAACCTGCAAATCTTCGATGGAAAGGGCTTCTTTTGCTATCAGAGAGATATCACCGATTATACCGTTCCACATAATCTGTGTTTCATTGGTATAGGCATGCGCCATATCGTTTACAGTAATATCATGTTGTTTCCTGTTGTCCACACGAATCGTCAGTTTGTGCTTACCGGGTGTCAGATAACCAGTCAGATCGAATCGATGCGGACTTATCAGGCTTTCACAACTTCCCTGCACAGGGTTATCATCTACCCAAACAGAAGTTTGCCAGATAACACGTTCGAGTTTTAGTTCTATTGACTTCCCCTCCCAATTCGATGGAATGGATATTTCCCGCGAATACCAGGCCGGACCGACATAACTATTTTTACGGGTCAGGTGAAGAATCTGCGGTTTCTCCACTGAAGGAAGAAGTGTATTCGGAATGCCATATCCCGCTTCATCGGTCGTTCCGGGCAGCTGTATTTTATCAGCAAACGAACGTTCAAACCATTTCTCCGTTATCCCGATATCGGTACTGTCCATAGCAAACTGCCACTTGCCCGCCAAAGAGATCTCTGACGATGGCTTTTGGCAAGAAGTCAGCAACATCAGTGTTATACATATAGATAAAAAAACCTTCAACATATTTATTATTTCTTCCTTAAATGAGTATCTCCAAAAATACTATAAAAAGCACTGCTCATGCTATCGGAAAAGATCAGATCATCTTCTGATGTATTTGTACTCCCTGATGGTTGTTATCCATTTCGGCAGCGATATTGAAATATTTCATTGCTTTCTCGTTATTTCCTAATCCCAAGTGGCCTAATGCCATCAGGTAATTACAATGGATACGGTTCTTTTTATTCATATCATCTTCCCATATCTGTAAATCAGGTAAGGATACAGCGAAATAATCCATCTTAAAGACATCATACAGATGCTTTTCGCCATAAGAAATCAGGTTATTAAAGCGTCCGCGAGCCTCTTCTTCACGTCCCAGTTTGCGTAAAGCCAATCCCTGATAGAATATCTTATCCGGTTTCTGATCGTTATAATACATAGCGGCAGCCGGTTGGCTGTTTCCGATGCTGGCAGCCAGGAATAACTCCGTCGCTTCTTCTTTGCGTCCCAACCCTGACAAAGTACAGGCTTTATAATAATTGAAGTCGTTTTCCTGTGCGCCATATAGTTTGCCTTCGCCCAGATTATGCGGATAGATGAAACATTCCTCAATCAAGGCCAGAGCTTCTTCATATTTCTTTTCAGCTAACAACTGCTTTACTAATTCTACACGAGCCAGCTGGTATTGTGCCGGGACCTTGCCTTCTCCCCCTTCCCACGGATGAACTTACGGGCATCGATCATACGGATTGCTTCTTCATATTGTCCGAGTTGATTCAGTAAGGTGACATATTCCAGATACAGGTCATCACGCTGGAAAGCTATGTCTTTATGCTTTTCTAGGAAAGCCAGACGGTCTTCATGCGAACGATTCAGACGTTTATACAACTGATCGAGCTCCATCAGGATACGGGCATCCGTCATATCGAGCGCAAAAGCCTTTTCAAGTAGAGTAACCGCCTCGTCCTGCCTATTCAGTTTATTGAAATAAGCCAGGGAAAGGTTACGCAAGACGGTCGGGAAGGTATCATCCTGCTGCATGGAAGTCTCCCAGCAGGTGATTGCTTCCGGATACTGACGCTTGTCGTACCACAAATTACCCAAATAATACAAGGCTTTCGGAGTTTCTGTTGCAAACCCGATAACAGACTGTAGAGCAAGAATTGCCTCCAATACATTCGGGAAACAACAATCAGGCAATTGCTGTTCAGCTTCACGGATGGCTGCCAGAGCCTCTTCTTTACGATCCAGTTGAATCAGGAACCAGCTTTTATAATAATGAAGCATAGTCTGCCCCGAAACATTTTGGCCGATAGCCGTTTCAGCCACCACCAATGCTTCCTCCCAACAGCCGGCAGATGCATAATCCAAGACCAATTCTTCATAATTATGGGCCTCCGGACGCATCAGAGCGAGCAATTCTTTCAGGTCAGCCTCAACTCCGGTAATCAGATATTTTTCAAAACCACAACCGAAATTGAAACGGTCGATACGCAGAGAATCCTCAATCAAAGCTAGTGCCTCATCCTTCCGTCCCAGATGGCGAAGGATAGCCGCTTTCAAATGGCGTCCCCGCAGATTATGCCAGTTGCGAAGTAAAGATTTATCTATTTCATAGAGAGCCTCTTCCCAATCTCCGCGTGCTGCCGATAACTGAGCCAGGGAATAGTAGCCGGCATCCTGCCAGGCTGCATTCCAACAGGCTTTATAGAAAAAGTCATATGCTTCTTCTGTTTTTCCCTGATATTTCAAAGAAAGGCCCAGATTATATAATGGCTCGCCATCATAAGGATTCGGATTACGTTCCGTCAGTGTTTTCACCGCCTGTCGCAAATAAGGTTCTGCCTTGGCAAACTGACCTTTACGAATCAACCACAATCCCATCGCATTATTATTACGTACATCGGTCACATCACGGTGAAGTGCTTCTTCATAATAATCGGTTGCCGAATAAGTGGCATGGCGGTATTGTTCCAGATGCAAGCCTGTCAGATACAGCTGTTCGGTAGTACGCACATCTTTCGGGTCAAGAGCCGCTTTGGCCGGTTCAGGTACTTCCTTAATAACATCGGGTTCCGGTTCCCAGGATAACATCTGCTTCCCCTTAGCATTACGGATACAGACTTTCACATCGCACAAATCTGCAACCGGAACAAATTCCTCCAGTATATTTTCGGGAGTAATATCACGGGTAATATCCAGACAAACCTCTCCGGCTTTCTCCACGACAATATGCAAATCATTTTGTACGGAAGTAGCAAAAACTTTTAATAAAGCGCCCTTTCCATCGGGTTCCAGGTTCATCAGAAGGTCGGAAGAGGCATTCTTCACCACCCCCAGTTCGCGATAAGGCATGAAGTATTGGGTAAACGTTTTTTCTTCATAAGGCTGAAGCCAGGTGAAGTCAGGCTGGTTGTCGGTATAAACACCGGTCATCAGTTCGATATAAGGGCCGTCGGAATCTGTCAGGTTACGGTCCCAGGCCTGTCCGAAATCGCCATTACCCCAGGTCCATTGCTTCTTACCCGGCGAGATATGATGGTTTGCTACGTGAAGCACACCGGCACGGGTATCATTCTCATATCCTCCCACAAAGTTATAGTTGGAACGGATTGCCATATAAGAGGTAGGAACAGGTATATTCTTATAGCGGGAAATATCCACTCCTGCCGAATAATCCATCTTATAGTAAGTACCGGTAGCAATCGGATAGCGTGACACATCACGTTTACCATGATCGAACACGGCATTTACATCGGCAGGGAACACCGATTGATAGGCATCATTTACGGCCACAGCCGGATTCGCCCACCAAAGGAAAGTCTGCGGGATCGGTGTCGGGTTATACAGTTTACCCTGAATCTCCAAAACAGCTCGTCCCGGACGAAGGGTAAAACCGGCCATCCCTTTCTGATGGAACATACGTTCGCGCTCGCTCACCCAAACGATGGCACTGCCGTCGGCACAACGTTCGATTGTATAATCGATCGGCAGGAATGTGCTCGGACGATGATGTTGCGGCCAGTTGAACTCGATTCCACCGGAAATCCACGGACCGGTCAAACCGACCAAAGCCGGTTTAATCACATGGTTATAGTAGATGAAATGGCGGTTTTTGATCTTATCGTATGCCATCTGTACACGTCCACCCAGCTCCGGAAGGATCATGACTTTGATATATTCGTTTTCAAGATAAACAGCATGATAACTCTTTTCTTCGCAGGTATCTTCAATCTTTTCCACTACCGGATAAGGATACACCACTCCGCTGCTTCCCTGGTAAACACGCTTCTCCAGGAACATCGGATTCTTTTCGGCTTTGCCAATACCATAGGTAGGAAGAAGGATATCTTCTTCCCACACTTTCACATTTTCAGTCATTTCAGTATATTTATTTTGTTAATTCTTTTTCCAGTTCTTCCAATGTTTTTCCTTTTGTTTCAGGAAGTTTTGCACGTATAAAGAAGAATCCGCTCAAACAGATGGCACCATACAACCAGAACGTTCCGGAAGCACCCACCGCTTCATTCAATATCGGGAAAGTATATGTCAACAGGAAGCAGGCTGCCCACAGGAAGAATGTGGAGATAGCCATTGCCATCCCGCGTATCCTTACGGGGAATATCTCGGAAAGAACCACCCAAACCACCGGTGCAAGAGACATAGCATAGCAGGCAATCGCCATCACTACCAGCAGAAGCATCGGCCAACCGCTTACTTCAAAGAAATAGCAGGTTCCCAATATTCCATAGATAACAGCTAGTCCTGCCGAACCGACGAACATCAGGCTTCGTCTACCCCATTTGTCAACCGTATAGATGGCAACAAAAGTAAAGATCACATTAGTCACCCCTGTCACTACAATATTCATCAAGACATCCGACACCGCATAACCGGCTTCCGAAAATATCTCATGAGCATAATTAAAGATCACGTTGATACCGCACCATTGCTGGAAGATCGCTAATACGATTCCGATAATGAGCACGTTCCGGACACCCGGCTTTAACAGAGCTCCCCAGTTTACTTTTTCTTCTTTCTTATCGGTCAGTTGCGCCAGTTCATCCAACGTCTGATCGGCATATTGCTCTCCACCGATACGCAACAGGATAGCCCGTGCCTGAGTCGTCTTTTGCACGGTTGCCAACCAACGCGGACTTTCAGGAATAATAAAAGAAAGGATAAAGAACAATCCGGCCGGAATCAGTTCCGCCCAGAACATCCATCGCCAGGCCCACTCGATGCTGTTGGCACTCAGCGTTTCACCTCCCTGTGTAAAGTACTCTCCGATTTGCCAGTTAGCCAGCTGCGCCATCAGGATACCCAAAACAATCGTCAGCTGATTCAGGGAAACAAACTTTCCCCGGACAGAGGCCGGAGCGACCTCAGCAATATATACCGGTGAAATGTTCGAAGCGATACCGATACCGAACCCACCGACTATACGATAAATGATAAACCAGTTAAAACTATTGACCGCCCCCGTCCCGTAGGCAGACAGTACAAAAAGGAAAGAAGCGATAATCAACATCTTTTTTCGCCCGTACTTATCACTCCATTCACCGGAAAGCAACGCACCGGCCAGACAACCGATCAGGGCGCTACTCATCGCCCACCCACGAAGGGCAGCAGAGCCTTCAAGTCCGAAAAAGGGTTCATAAAATATCTTGGCACCTCCGATCACTACCCAGTCGTAACCGAATAATAATCCGCCCATAGCTGAGACCAGGCAAATAAGTAATAAGTAAGCTGTTGTTCGCTTCATGACATTAGTATTAAAGTTATGGTGCAAAGAAACAGGTTTCCGGTTAATAGTGAAATAGATAAAACCGGCTTAGGGATGGACAATCTTTCGATTTACATTCCAAAAATAACAAGATATAATATAAATAACATATCTTTGTGCACATCTATAAATCCAGTATCATGATCAAACTCAAAGACGGTTTTAGCGGAGAACGGGCCCTTGTATTACCTCAGTCTATCGTACAAGAGATGGAGAAAGACGCGCTTTCATCAATCCTGCACATTACGGACATCGGTTATTACCCGAAGGCCCTGCATCATTTCCGTGAACGGAAAGAGCCGATCTGCCAGTTCGTCTTCATTTATTGTATAGAGGGAGCCGGATGGTTCCGTTGCGGCGACCAGGAATATACGGTCACAGCCAACCAGTATTTTATCCTGCCAGCCGGAGTTACGCATGCCTACGGTTCGGATGATACGAATCCCTGGACCATTTACTGGATACATTTCAAGGGGAAGCTGGCCTCTTACTTTGCCGGTCAGGCCAGCCGTCCGATCGAAATAAAACCGAGCGTCCAGTCCCGGATCAGCAACCGAAACGATCTTTTCGAAGAGATATTCCGCACATTGGAGATGGGATACAGCCATGAAAACTTATTGTATGCCTGTTCTGCTTTTCATTATTACTTAGGTTCTTTACGCTATCTCCAACAATATCGTGAAGCAGCCCGTAACGAATCGGATCAGAACGATATCGTTACCGCTGCCATCCACTATATGAAAGAAAACCTGGAAAAGAAAATAACATTAGCAGACCTGGCTACCCATATAGGCTATTCCCCTTCCCATTTTTCCGTCCTGTTCAGCAAGCGTACCGGATATGCCCCCCTGACTTATTTCAACCAACTGAAAATACAACAGGCTTGCCAGCTACTGGACTTTACGGATATGAAGGTAAACCAGATCTGTTATAAAATAGGGATAGAAGATACCTATTACTTCTCCCGATTATTCAGCAAGGTGATGGGGATGTCACCGAGGGAATATAAGAAGCAGAAGAAAGGATAGATTAATCTTCAACGCTACTACCCCACCAATCTTTATTGGGTATGAACGTTTTAGACAACTGTTGTTTTCGCTGATCTTCCAGATGTTGCAACGTCACTGTTTGTTGCTTCAGTTTATATTCAGCTTCTTTTACCGGATTATATTGGGGATCTGCAACCGGATACCTGGCTCCGGCTTCTGTCAGCCATACAGATAACTTCTGACTCAAAAACTCCACTTTATCCGGATATTGTGCATTCAATGGTTCCGATTCCGTTTCATCTATCTTCAGATTATACAATTCGTTTCTCCCGTCTTCATAATAATGAATCAGTTTCCAATCACCGTCACGAATTACGGAAGAGGGTTCACCACCTTGGTTCCCATAATGAGGATAATGCCAATACAGTGCCCTCGACGGAAGTTCTGATCCTTCCAATACAGGTATCAGACTCCGCCCATCGACATGTTGCTCTGGTAATAACGGCAAACCTGCATACTCAAGGATAGTTGGATAAAAATCCGTACCGATAGCAGGAACATCGGTCGTTGTTCCGTGAAGCGGACAGTCCGGATCCTGAATAATAAACGGGACACGCAAACCGCCTTCCCATTGACGACCTTTTCCACCACGCAACGGCAAACACGATGTCGAATAATTATCGCCGGAAGACACGCCTCCATTATCACCGGTGAAAATAATCAATGTATTTTCCATCAATCCCAATTCTTCCAGTTTATCCAATACCACACCTACCGCGTCATCCATTTGTTTGATCAGACCGGCATAAATCGGATTATCCTGTCTCTGCCGAACCGGTAATGTGCGGTCTACCTTAAAACCTTCCGGAGCTATCCCCATCGAGTCGGCTTTATTCCGAAAGTAATTCCAGTTTTCTTCCGTGGTCTGGATAGGACCGTGCACGGCATAAAAAGACAAATAAGCAAAGAAAGGCTGCTTTTTGTTTTTCTTCGTTTGTTCTCCTATAAATTTAGATGTTTCTTGTGCCAACCTCATGGAAAGATTTTCTCCTTTCGGACCATCCGGCAATTTAGGATTCTTATAAGGAGAGAAGTAACCTCCGACAGGACTACCGGCTTCGAAACCACCGATATTGATTTCAAAGCCATGATCTTCCGGAGTAGATCCTTCCCCTCCGATATGCCACTTGCCTGCCATAAAGGTTTTATAACCATGTTGTTTTAATGTTTCCGGCAATGTCTGTTCTTCCTGGGACATTTTCCAGGCATACTCAGCCGGAAGCAGTTTGGAATGGCGGCCCATTTTACGCCATGCCTCTCCCGAAGCTTCTCCGATCCAGTTGGTGATACCGTGGCGGGCTGGCGATTTACCGGTCATGATACTGGCACGTGACGGGCTGGACACCTGGCAGGCAGCATAGCCCTGCGTAAACATCACTCCCTGCCGGGCAATCCGGTCGATATTCGGAGTTTCGTAAAACCGACTGCCCCCACAGGAGGTATCATTCCAACCGTAATCGTCTACAAGAATAAACAAGACATTACGAGGTTTCTCTTTGGCTTGCATAACAGATGCCGACAGAAGTCCGACACCTGTACAACATAAAACGAATAAATTGTTTTTCATGACATTCATTATATTTTTCAGAATAAGACGTTAGTATGAATAAATGGAAAAATCGGCAATGACAGGAAGATCCAATGATTCTCCGATTTGTAATCTGAGAGCAGAAACCTCTACGG
This sequence comes from Parabacteroides sp. AM58-2XD, assembly GCF_003463685.1. NCBI lineage: Bacteria > Pseudomonadati > Bacteroidota > Bacteroidia > Bacteroidales > Tannerellaceae > Parabacteroides > Parabacteroides sp. AM58-2XD. Next base: position 25,188 of record NZ_QSDP01000041.1, on the reverse strand, counting down.
GGTCTATCTCCTCGATCCGTTTATGTCCGATACAACTTCCCGTAGCCAAAGTTTTCCATTTTCCGTTCACTTTTCCTTCCACCTTATAGCTACGGACACGTTCACCTTGGCGAATGTCTTCTGCAATGACAATGGCATTGATCTTTGTCGTTGCAGGCAATTTCAACTGTAAACGCTTCCCTTCTCCTTGGGTTGTAGCTATCGGGTTCCCAAACGACGTTGTATTTCTTCACCAAACTCTTTCAGGCGAGCCACATCCACATCCGGAAGCAATCCTCTGTCATCCGGCGTTACTCCTAAAATCAATGTCGAATTACGGCCCACCGAACCATGATACATTTTCATCAGATGCTCCAACGGAAAGACATGTGCATCGTCTCCCGGCTCCCAGAACCACTCATGACGGCCGTTATAACCTCTCAACGGGGCATCCGACATGGCAGGCATATAGTATTTACCCTCCGGATCACCTGTTTTCAACAACTTAAAATTATCCTTGAAGATTATATCCTGGCTTTTGGAATGGGAATAAGGAAATGGAAATGTTCCCCAGCAAGGATAAGAACCGTTCCCGACTCGGAACCTCCCCAGCGGATATCGGCACGTTGGCTATTGTGATAGAAGATTATATTCTTTTGGTATTTCTCTACAATCGGAAGGATATCTGCTCCTCCCAACTCCGGACCATGACCTCCACCATCATACCAAACGATAACCAAGTCACCATAACGGGACATCAACTCTTCCGTCATACCTTCACACATTTTATTATAGAAGGCCTGTCGGTTTTCCTGAAATTTAGTACCGTCTTTAGGCATCATGAAATCATGTACTCCCAGAAAAGAATTCCAACGGATACCGATATAGATACCCGGCCGAACGCCATATTTCCGGCAAGAATTGACGAAATCACGAACAATATCCCCCTTGCCGTCTTTCCACTTTAAAGCTTTCATGCAATACGGGTTCACATCCGACTGGTAAAGGGCAAAACCGGTTTCATGGGTTGCCGTAAGAATAGCTATTCCGGCCCCCATTGCTTTTACCGAACGAATCCACTGATCCGTATCCAACTGTTCCGGATTGAAGATATTTATATCAGGAATCGGGGTGATACGGTTATAAGCCTGGTTATATTTGACTCCGTCGAACACATGCAAGTCGTAAGAAACAAGAACCGCTAATTCTGCGTCTTGCCAATCCAATTGGGCTTGGGTCGGCAATGGAAGCATTCTTTCTTTCACTTGCCCGTTTACAGACAAAACCAAGAACAACAACAAGAACAATAATTCAATTTTCTTCATATACTATTTATCTGTTTTTTATTTCATCTATATCTTTCATAATTAAGGCATCCCCAAAGACTTATTGGCCGACTTCGACAAGGGGATAGAGGCATTCACTGATTGCAGGTATTCACGCAACTCTTTCCGCAAAACCTCCGCTTTCGCCGGTTCCTTTTCTATCAAATCGGTCGTTTCACCTATATCCTCTTTCAAGTTAAATAACTCCGCCCGTTGGTCGGCATAATGCCAGATCAGTTTCCAATCCCCTTTACGGATGACACTGTACGGATCGTTTATGTCATAAATATGCGGATAATGCCAGAAGAAAGACCGGTTCTTGTCCATAGACTTCTTCCCTTTCAATAAAGGAGAGAAATCACGACCGTCTACCGTTTCCATATTTTCTGCAAATTCCGTTGCCGAAGCCAAAGATAAAATAGTGGGATAAATATCTTCTATGATAACCGGAACGTCACAAACCGACCCCGCCTTCGTCATTCCCGGCACCTTTACCAACATCGGCACACGGATACCGCCTTCGTAAGGCGTTATCTTATGTCCCCTGAGCGGGGGATATTTTTTAGCTTGGCGCGGTTGCCCGTTGTCCGACATAAATATGATTATCGTATTGTCTTCAATCCCCAAACGACGGACATGTTGCATCAGGTCACCCAAAGACTTATCCATGCTTTCCAACATAGAGGCATAAATAGCTTCGAAATCCGTCAGACCCATCTGCTTGTATTTATCCAGAAAACGGCTGTCTTCTTCCCACGGGGCATGAATAGCATAGTGGGACATATAAAGATAAAACGGCTTTTTCTCATCTACCGCCTTTTCCATCTCACGGGTAGCCTCCAAAGTCAATGCTTCAGTGAGATTAATATCTTTGCCATGATACTTTTCCAATCCCGGAACATCCCATTCAGCACCTCCTTTTCGAAAAGCGGCACTGAAATTACGTGTCCCATGATAACTACCCGGACCTCCGGCTGCATGCCCTGCTATATTGACATCGAATCCCAGGTTCAACGGTTCTTCGCCCGGTGTCCCGATAGCCCCCCAATGGGCTTTCCCGACATGTATCGTTTTATAACCTGCCTTTTTTAAGACGGAAGGCAGTGTTTCACGCACATATAAAGCATGTTTAACGCCGGGTTCCATGGACATGCCGTTTACGTTCCATTCCGAAACGGCCACCTCTTCATTCTTTGTATGCCGGTCGGGAGATTTATCCTTAAACAATGTCCAGTTCGTCACTTTATGCCGGGCAGCATTCTGCCCGGTCATCAAACTTATGCGGCTAGGTGAAGACAGAGGACAAGCATACGCTTGGGTAAACTTTACTCCCTGCAACTCCAGACGCTCCATATTGGGCGTATTGTAATGGTTGTTCAACCAAGTTCTTTCCGTATGGAAGGCGACAGAGGTCTCCTGCCATCCCATATCATCTACCAGAAAGAAGATGATATTAGGCTTCTCCTGAGCCATCAAAGGGGAAACTCCCATCATCGAAAACATCAATCTTGTGCAAATTTTCTTCATATTTTATCTTGTTTATCTTTTATACATCAGATCTATACCTACCGGATAATGATCCGACAAATAATCCGTATCTTCTTCATTATAAATAAACGCATCTGTCACCTCTTTGGCAATCAAAGGCGTTGCAAGTATAAAATCTAACCGTTCACCTACTCGTTTTCGGACTTCTTGATGTCGAGACAAATACATCAATATAGCAGTTGGAAATGTTGTTCGCTTATCTTCGGGAACATAACGTCGGCAAACATCAATGAATGGCAATGACAAAAGTCTTGAAATAACAGAATAATCAAAATTTCCATCCAATAAATTATGACTTTGTTTTCCTCCGTATTTCATTAACAACTCAATAGCATTCGCTTCCATATAATCTGCATCAAATGGAGAATGTGCATTCATATCTCCCATCAAAAAGCATTTATCTAATGCCTTTTCTTTTATATATTGAACAATAAACCCAGCTTCTGCACGACGTTTATCTGTATCTCCCGGATTCAAATGAGTAACCAAAATATCATATCCATAAGTTTCCACATGCAATAAACCATGTCCACAGTTTTCTAGCAATTTTGCTTTAAGATTTATCGGTTTTTTTGAAGTAATCCCGACCGGATAACCATCCTCCTTCAATATAACAGCATAAGGGTGTCCCCATTGTTGTGCCATTACCAATAAACTTTCTTGAGTAAAGCCACACAATTCCTGTAATGCTAATATCTCAGGATCTTGTTTTCTGATCCATTCCACAAAACGGTTCTGACGGTCTTTGTCTTTTTTCCAATCAAAACCATTAAACACATTGTATGAAATAATCCTTATTTTTTCATACCCTTGTTCCCAATGCCGCTCATAAGTCCGTTGAATTTCATTTTGAGCTTTTAGTGATATTCCCAAAAAGATATTTAAAAAAAAGATACAAATGATATTTTTCATAAACATAATTATTTCAATTTCAACACATGTACAATTGTATGATCATCTCCATTCATGTTGAAGCCGGAAGGGACATACAACCAGGCAGGTTCTCCATTTTCCATTAACGCCTGCGGGCGTTCAAATTTAGGCATTTTTCCATAAATACCTTTCGCATTTTTCAATCGGTCTTTCCCTACATAATATTCGAACGGATAAAAACCGGCTTCTTTTCTGTCAAAAGTAATGCCGTCATCCGAACTCCACAAGATACCTCCTCCTTCATTCAGTATACCATGGTTGTCGGTAGTCAGTAAACAGATCTTGTCTTTCCAGATAAAGGCATATCCGTCTTCTATGGCTAAATTGTTACGGGTGACAGGTTCGGGATACATCACATAGGGACCTTCGATATGTTCAGCAAAAGCGACCCCCATTTTAGCTTTATTCGATTTGAAGTAAAGCAAGTATCCCCCTTTGGGGTGTACCAGCAGGGCGGGATTGACAACACCGTTACCGGCATTATTAGTCCAATGATCCGGGTTAGAAGAGGGAGAAAGGATACAACCATCTTTTCCAACCTTCTTCCACGGACCGTTCAAGTTATCAGCTATCAACATGCCTATCTTTTGATTTTTAGGATGAGGCGGTTGTTTGTAATTATCGTTAGAAATGTAGAGTAAAGCATATTTGTCTCCCACTTTATGGATGGCCGGGTTATGTATGCCGCATTTATCCCAAGTTTTTTTCCCTGTCCCGGTAAGCACGACATTCAAAAAGCGAAAAGGACCTTCCGGTTTATCGGCTATGTAATGAGCTATTTCGCTATGCGAACGCCACCCGGGATCGAACTTGTGCTCTATTTTCCAACGGGTAGCAAACAGATGTATCTTACCGTCTTCACCTTTAATGGGCGATGAGCCCCATACGTGGTAACCGGGTTCGTCAATGGCTATCCCTCGAAACTCCCATCGGTCAGCCAAAACCTTCTGTTTCTCTTTTGGCTCCGTTAATTTAAAGAATACGATAAATGCATCATTTCCTTTCTTGACACCGAAACTAAGCAACGTCGGTACTCCGTTTTCCACATACACAAAAGGACGTTCCATCCGGTCCACTTTCATGACTGTACCATCTTTCAACGGGACTTCTTTTTTACAGACCTCGTAATGTTTAGCTTTTTGCCAGTTGACACCGTCTTCAGAAGTTATCAATCCGATAAAATTACCTCCATGCGCATGAAAAATGGCATAATAGCGTTTCCTGTTTTTGTCGTACCACATGGATACATCTTCGGTGGGTATATCGGCAAAAGCCGGTTTATCTTCCAATCGGAATGGACCGGTAGGACTATCGGAAGTTCCTATCGCCTGTATTAAACGAGGTTTACTGGATTTTACATCGTCACCTTTAATAATCAGGTAATACTTACTATCTTCTCCCCGACATATTGCGGGATTGACCGTTACGGTTCCGATAGGACCGTGAGGTTCTATCATAGGTTTGTCCATTCTTTCCCAAGGCCCTTCCAGCGATTGTGCCATAGCGACACCAGTCCGTTGATTAGAACGCAACAAAGGCCAGTATTTGTGTGAATATCCTGTTTTAGCAGCTTCGACCAGATCGTTTTCCGACAACTTTTCTTTACCGGTATTGGTGGAAGTATAATACATATAATAATTATCGTCGAATTTCTTTACTTTTACATTATGGGCCGTGACGCTATCCCAATATCCTTTTCGGGCTTTCAGGACGGTTTTGCCCATTCTGTAAGGTCCCTCCGGTTTGGAAGCTGTAGCATGTGCTATTTCAGAGTGTGTCAACCAAGAGTAAAAACCGATGGATTTAGGCCATCGTGAATAGAACAGATGGTAAGTTCCGTCATCGTCTTTGATGATAGAATTACACCAGTTATAGTACGTGGAATCATGCACGAACAACGCTGGGTCGGCAGGTTGTATCATGGCCGACAGGTTGAGGTCGTCGGTTGATTGGGCAAAAGCCGAGATGTTAGCATAGAAGCTAAAATAGTTAATATCAGATATTTTCTTTTCATGGTAGAGATGAATTTGTTTTTATTGTTTTAAAGGAACTATCACTATATAAGCATCGTTATCTTTTTTTACGGCAAGCGATAAAGCTATAGGCTTGTTATTTTCGTTGAAAACAAAAGGACGTTCCATCCTATCGGGAAGGATATCCGGATTTCCTCCGGTTTGGGCGATACGTTTGTTCATGACTGTAAAATCGATGGCCTTTTGCCAATTTACTCCATTGATTGATGTCATCATTCCTATATAAGTGTGCGCATGAAAAATGGCATAAAAACGTGCAGAAAACTGGTCGTACCACATAGACACATCTTCGGTATCCCAATCTTGGATAACAGGTTCTGGCTGTATCTTAAAATCACGGTCCGGATAATCAGAGACAGCAACAGCCTGGTTACGTTCAAATTTAGTAGAACCAGGCTTATCTCCTTTGATAATAAGATAATAACGCTTATCAGGCCTTGAGTGATAGCCGGATTTACAACTAACGTTTCGATGGGACCGTTTGGTTCCAACAATGGTTCTTTGTTTATGATCCATTTTCCATTTAAAGAAGAAGCTGAAGCGACGAATGTACGTTGATTGACACGTAAAGGTTTCCAATTCGGATGAGAGTATCCTGTCCGGGCTGTTTCTGTCATTTCTTTGTCTGTTACATCACGTTCCATTTTTGTACTACAAAAATAGAGATAATATTTCCCATTAAAATATTTAATTTTAGGGTTGTGGGCGGTTATCATATCTCCGGCTTTGTATTGCTTTTTATCCAGATCGATAACCGTATTCACATATTTGTAAGGTCCTTCCGGGCGGTCGGCTATCGCATGGGCTACTTTAGAATGTGTCAACCAAGCATTAAATGTTTTCGAACGTTCCCAACGAGAATAAAACAGATGATACTTTCCATCGTCCCCTTTTATAATAGAATTGCACCAGTTATAATAATCAGGATCGCGGAAGATGTTATCTTCGCTGACAGGAGTTGTTTTGTCAGATAGCGTTACTTCTGCTTTAACCGTTTCATCTGGCCAAAGAGCTTCTCGTCCGGTTTCTTTAAAATAAGGCCGTTGTGCATTCACTTCGCGTAAATAAGTACCTAACTCTTTGGATAACGTTTCAACCAATTCAGGTTCTTGTCCGGCCAAATTATATTTTTCACCGATATCTTTCCTAATATTGAACAGCTCTTTCCGAGCATCTTCATAATAATAAATCAGTTTCCAGTCGCCTTTACGTATGGTACAAGTAGCCCCGATACCTGGTCCTGTTGGTCCCCAATTATTTGGAAAATTCCAATAAAGCGATCTACCTATACTAGGGTTAGGCCCTTTTCTTGTGAGCAAAGGAACAAAACTTCTTCCGTCTATCGTTTGCGGGACATCGGGAGTTTTAAGTTGTGCCATTTCCAACAAAGTAGGATAAAAGTCTTCTATGATCAGATAATCGTCGCAACATGTCCCAGGTTTGACAACTCCCGGCCATGAAACAATCATCGGTTCACGGATACCCCCCTCATAGGCCGAACCTTTGCCACTGTTGAGCGGGCGATTATGGGTATGTAATTTCCCTCCCAAGGCGTTAGTCGCACTCAATCCTCCGTTGTCTGACATAAAAAGAATGATGGTATTTTCGTCCAAATTATTCTTTTCCAAATAATCCATCAAATCACCTAAACTTTTATCCATACCTTCCACCAATGCTGCGTAGGCAGCTTCTTTTTCATCAAGACCCAGATCTAAGTATTTCTGGTAGAAACGTTTATCTTTTGCAACCGGAACATGCACTGCATAGTGTGACATGTACAGGAAAAATGGTTTTTCCTGTTCCCGTTTATCCAACTGATCGATAGCTTCACGCGTAAGAGCTTCTGTCAAGAAAACATCGGTTCCATGATATTTTTCAAGGCCGGGAACTCCCCACACGCTTTTCTTGCCATCAACCAGTTTGTTCCCATAATTTTCTTCAGCGAGATAAGAACCGGGACCTCCGCAGGCATGTCCGGCGATATTCACATCAAATCCGATGGCAAGCGGATTCTCCGCAGGTGTACCGATGGCCCCGAAATGAGCTTTTCCGCAATGAATGGTATAGTATCCACCATCTTTTAATGCTTGTGCAAGTGATAAAGCATAACAAGTTCTTTCTGTTTCTTTAACTGGAGAAAGACCATTTACATTCCAATCCGGATAACCCAACAAATGATGTTTACTGTCTACCTCCTGATTCTTATAAAGTGTCCAATTAGTTACTCTATGTCGGGCAGCATTCATACCTGTGAATAAACTCACCCGCGAAGGGGAACTTACACTGCAAGCATAAGCCGAGGTAAACTTCATTCCTTGTTTAGCCAGCCGTTCCATATTAGGAGTATGGTAACGGCGGTTCAATTCGGTTTGTTCTTTCCAAAAAGGCAGCGAAGTATCTTGCCATCCCATGTCATCTACTAAAAAAAGGACGATATTGGGTTGTTTTTGTTGTGCTTCCATGCTTATACTTCCGGCAAGGAGAAGGGAAGTGGTTATAAAGGAACATTTGTTCATAATAAAACGATGTTTAATTGAATGTTTGATGTGTATTTTGTAACGAACCTCGTTACAGCCCTATAACGAGGTTCGTTAAGGAGCGGTAACTCGATTAATTAAGGGGAAGTAATCAATCGAGTTACTGCACTATAACCAATCGAGTTACTCAATAACTATTTTCCAATCATGTTTCGAACCGTCTGCAGAAGAGATACGATAAGTAAACTCTTTGGCTGACAGATCTGTTACGATACCAGCTTTAGGTGTACCGTTGATAGGTTCGACTAAAGTTCCTTTGTGATAAATGCGGAATCCAGCATATTTCAAATCTTCACCAGCTTTTAACTTCACCTTCGCCACGAAATCAACAGAATCAATAACGGCCGTTCCATTGGAAATCGTGATATTGCGGACTCCAGTGACAGCCAACGGGGTTTCGTTCTGATAATATTCCTGCAATTTAACCTCATCGTCTGTTTCCAACTTTATTATTTCTACATTATCAATGTAAGCATGGTCACCCCATTGGCTCATATCCATTTCAATACGCGGTTCGCAAGAGAAAAGGAATGTAGAACATGTAATGATACAAGCAAATAATATCTTTTTCATACTGTTATCTTTATTAGTTATCAATACCATCCCGGGTTCTGTTCAAGCGTAACCCCGGCTTTTTCTTCATATAATAAAATTTCACTTCTCGGGATAGAACTCAGATAGTCCCTGTCCGGATCGATGTAATACCCTCTTCCGCTATTCGCTTTAAAATCTGCGTTTTTGTAGAGAGGGTTAATCCATCCGTCAATTGCATCGAAGTTTTTTCCTTGAGCAAGGAGAACTTCTTCCGGTTTTTTCCAGTCAAAACCGTCGGCTAATACTTTTTCTGCATCATTCCAGTAATCAAGATATTCCTGAGCGTGCGCTCCAACAGGTTTCCATCCGTTGAATACATCGTCAAACATGGCCCAACGTTTGATATCTGCCAACCGGAACCCTTCCAACATAAGTTCTACACGGCGTTCACGGCGGATTTCATTGACAATATTGGGTGCTCCGGTGTCATATCCTTCCTGCTTCTTGTATGCTATATTCCAACTGTTTATTTCCGACAGGTTCATGCCCGGCATGCCGACTCTGGCACGGATATAGTTAACCGATTTATTGAGATCCTCCTGTGTGATTGTCCCCAAGATGGCTTTTGCTTCTGCAAAATTGAGTAATCCCTCTTCGTAACGTATGATCAGGTCGTCCACCTCCCCGTTATCAAATTCGGCAGCATCGAAAGAGACCCCTTTCCATATCCGGTATCCTGAGTAACATGGATTACGTTGTTGATTTTGAATCAAACCCGGATATTTTGTTTTATACGCATTGGGAATAGTCGGCAAATAATCGTAAAAACGTCCTTTTTGGGGTACCCAAATTGTTTGAGCCAGACGTGGATCTTTATTTTCGGCCAAACTATTCATCAATTTGGGATCGAAAATGACACTGGATATTTCTACCGGTTTCCCGTCTCTCATTAAATAGGAATCAACTGCACTTTTAGTAAGACTTCCCATACCTTCTGCATAAGAACGGCACCATGTTTGTATGACAGCCAAAGAGCGTGAATAACATTTGTACAAAAAAGCTCCGGGAATATTGGAATAATCCATTTGATTGAAGTATTCGAAATACTCATTTCCTTCGCTACCCTTATATAGGTTGCCTCCATGTTTTTGTATCAACATTTCACCGGCTTCTACAGCTTTTTTTAAAAAAGTTGTCCCATCTTGGCCACTTACCTGAAACTTCGTTCCTTTCCGTCCATGATAATATTCCCACGACCCTTCGTAAAGAGCAACACGGGTTTGCAAAACCAATGCAGCTTCTTTGTTTATACGACCGGCCTTCGCTTTGCCTTCGCCTTTCCACTGTAGATACATAACGGCAGAATCCAAATCTGCAATTATACGTTCCGCAACAAATTGGCGACTATCACGTGGCTTATATAACTCTTCACTTTCGGTATTTAATACTTTATCTATATAAGGTACCCCACCAAATGTTTGTAACAAATCGAAATATTTGGCAGCCCTACAATAAAAGCCTTCTCCAAGAAAATGCTTACCTACAGCAGACATGTTGCCAACCTTGTGTGCGTTTGCTAAAAAATAATTGGCTTTGCGGATATAATCATAAGAGTTATTCCAAGTATCATTCTTTTCACTAGCCACTCCCGATGTCGAATGCTTCATTAGGGCATCCGCCGGACTACCGCCAACAACATCGTCATTTGCATTATTCAAGCTGTTCCAACGATAAGCATTTTGTTTCCGAATAATATTCTCATTATACAGACCGTTCATATAATACTCCAAGTCTGTTTCACTGGTAAAAAATGATTGGTCACTCATGGCATCTTGCGGGTAACGATCCAGAAAGTCCGAACATCCGGCCAGACTACAAAGTCCAATCAACCCCATAATATAATATTTTACTGTTTCCATATTCTTTCGTTTTATGTTATTAAATACCGACTTTAACTCCTATAGAATAAGTTCTTTGGATAGGATATCCGTTACCACTCTGACGAATCATTTGCGGATCCAAGTCCAACCAAGATTTATTGTAGATAAAGCCTAAATTCTCAACACTTAAATTGAATGACAGACGGCTGACCTTCAGTTTGCTGATCAATGATGCCGGAACCGTATATCCCAGACTGATATTTTTAATCCTCAAATGAGCCAAATCTATCATATATTGATTATTCGCACTTGCAAAGTTTTTGCTATCGGTATATGCACGGGGGAAAAATGCACCTGTTGAATATTCGGACCAATAGGCTAAATCGACATGCTGCTGGAACATTCTTCGGGAAGAGGCACTCCCCGTCGCTCCGAATGTATTGAAATTATTAATATACCTGACTTCTTTACCCACCCCGTCAAGGAACATGGAAAAAGAGATATTCTTCCAATCAATTCCGAGATTGATAGCATACTTCATACGGGGATAGGTATATCCTAATTCTTTCAGATCGCCCATGGAATACCAGGTTCCCCCTGTTCCGGTATTAATACGTCCATCCCCGTTCAAATCCTGAAAAAGCAAGTCTCCGGTATAATACCAACCATTACCGGGTAATACACTGCCCTGTAACTGGTTTTTATCTGTTGCAATTCCGGCAGATTGGTAACCATACAATTTTCCGAAGACTTGTCCGGGAGTCCATGAATTTCTCGAACCTGTTACATTATTCGGATAACTTACAACATAACCTATATAATCAGATAAAATAAACCGCACGTTATAATTCAAGGGAGAACCGGCCAATACACAAGCTTGGTCTCTCCATGACAATGACATTTCCCACCCCCTTGTTTCAGATACGGCATTATTAGTTTGCGGAGGATTGGTTCCCAAAACTTCCGGCAAAGTACTAGCCGGTCCTAATTGGTCGTAAACAGTGCGCTGATACCAATAATATTCACCTCTCAGTCTATTATCTAAAGCGGCAGCTTCCACTCCGAACCCTAATGTTTGTGGTTTTGCCCATGTTATCTGGTTAGCAATAATTCCAGGCATAGAAACATATTTGGGAGCATTGCCATCAAGCACCATTCCACCAACAGTACCTGTCCCCATAGTCGGAATGTATAAATAATTACCCCCGGCTTGATCGCCCAGTTTTCCGAAAGAACCGGTTACTTTCAACGTTGATATTTGCTCGATTGGCCAAAAAGCTTCACGAGCAATATTCCAACCGGCAGAAACGGAAGGGAAGAAAGCCCAACGGGTATCAGCAGGATATTTGGAAGCTGCGTCATAACGTCCGTTTACATCCAACAAATAGCGGCTGTCATAATTATAACTTAGCCTAAAGAATGTACCCATAGTAGACCAATGATTTTTTTCATCTGTCAACTTCATGTTATCTCCCCATGAGACATTAAAGGATGGTATATTCTGTGTATATAAACCGGTGAGAGTTCCTATCATATTATGATTTTGCTTGTATTCCGTTTGTAAACCTACCAATACGCTAAAATCATGTTTTCCGAACGCTTTATGATAGTCGGCAGTCAAATCCATTGTGTAATAATTACTTCTGTATGATTTTTTCCACAATTTATCAACCGTAGAAGAACGTGCCGAACGAACTTTATCTCCATTTGGTTCATCAACATAAGCAACCAGTGTGGAACGGTCATCCAAAGCACTTTGTATATTCCATGAAAAATCACCTTTTACCGTCAGTCCTTCGACTGGTGTTAATTTCAATCCCCCAGATAACCAAAAATCATCTATCGTTTTATCCATACGTCCTTGTGCTCCTGTTAAAGCAGGCATAGCAGAGAGACGATGCCATGACCCATCCGGATTTTTAATTGGTATATTGGGGAAATAAGCTAAGCTATTTAAGAAATTACTATCAGAATTGGAAGAACTATCGGCTCCTCTATAGTTCGGACGAACCGTTTCCTGACGGACATAACGAGTATTCATATTAAACGACAACCAGTCTGCTATTTCAGTGTCAACCTTCAATATAGCTGAATATTTTTTGTATTTATCTATATCCGAATTATAAATACCTTGCTTGTAGTTATACCCTAGACCGGCATAATAAGAGGATTTGGTTGTTCCACCTGAAACACTTAAATCGTGCGTCGTACTATGAGCTACATCACGAAAAGCATAATCGTAATAATCCGTATTAGCATAAGCATCCCAATGTTCGCCCCACCAGCCGTTAGGTTGAATCTCATTATACGTAGCCAGTTTACCATCGATGTAATCCTGCATTTTCTGAATTACATTTTCCGAATAGGGACCTTCCTGTAAACTATTTCTGAACGAACGATTATGAATGTTTGCAAAATCGACAGAGGATGCAGATTTAGGTAACATAGACGGTTGGCTTATCTGATATGTACCGGAATATTGTATAGAGGCTTTTTTGCCTTTTTCCCCTGTTTTAGTAGTGATAAGAACAACACCGTAAGGAGCTCGTGAACCGTAGATGGCAGAAGCTGCCGCATCTTTTAATACGGAAATAGTTTCTATATCGTTGGGATTCACAAAATCCATGTCTTGTTCTACACCATCTACCAATACAAGGGGCTCCCCTTTTGTATTTATTCCCGTAAAACCTCGAATATTCAAAGAAGAACTTGCATCGGGAGCACCGGAAGTTGTCGAAATATTTAAGTTAGGCACAACCCCTTCCAACATTTCCGTAGCAGTCCTAACCGGACGATTCTCCAAAACTTTACTATCCACCGATTCTACGGCAGCAGTCAAGTTTACTTTCTTCTGAGTACCATAGGCCACAACTACAACTTCATCCAGAGCCTGAGTATCTTCTTTCATAACGACCCTAAAACAGAGTCCTTCCCCGTTTGTATCTCTATCGGATTATACCCGATATAAGAAACAAGAAGAATTGCATTATTTGAAACTTCCAAACTAAACTTCCCATCTACATCCGTTATCGTCCCATTCGTAGTTCCTTTCTCAACCACGTTGGCACCGATAACCGGTTCACCATTCTGGTCCAAAACAGTTCCCGTTACTTTCTTTCCGGTTTGTTGTTTCACCATATTTTCTGGGGCAACAGCACCTTTCACTAAAGTGATATTCTTACCTACCACCTTATAAGATACACCTGTACCTTCAAAAACTCTGTTAAGAACTTCTGATACCGATTCATTATTCACATCAACTGAAACTTTTCTATTTACATCGACTTCATTCTTGTCATACACAAACAAATAATCGGTCTGTCTCTCTATCTCGCGCATCACTTTCTGGATGGAAAAACCATTCGCCTGTATGGATACTTTCGCATTTTGCGAATCGGCTTCAACCGCAAAAAGCGTATAAATACAAGTAAATAAGGCAACAACAGTGATTCTCATAATTCGAAATATATGTTTAAATTTAAGTATAGATTGCCTGTACAAAATATAATTCATAATTTTGTAATTAATAATTAGTTAGTACTTCGATAAATCTCCCAATTCGGGGTTCTGACCCACAACCGGTAAGCGTTGCAGCGCTTGCCGGTTTTCTCATATCTTTACGTTTGTATCATAGGCTATTAGAATTTAAAAGTTACACATCAAAATCAGTTAATAGTTATCAGATTCTTTTCCTCGTCTTTCTTATAAGTAAAATGATTGGTCAATTGCAGCACACTCAGAATATGATCCAGACCATCCCTTGTCCGGAACTTACCCGTACAATGTCGCTTGTTTTCCAATACGGATTTATTATTCACATGGATATTTACATCGAAATATAATTCCAGCTTTTCCAGAACTTCTGTCAATGGTTCATCAAAATAAAGAATACCTTCACGCCACAAAAAATAGTCCGCACTTTCGATAGGTATAACCGACAATCCATCATCTCCAATCACAGCCCGGTTGTTCGGGGTCAGGGATATGGAATGATTGGTCATGCGATCTGAAATTTCGACTTTCCCTGTTAACAATGCTGTCTCAAATTCTTTTGACTGATTATAAGCATGTACATTAAAAGATGTACCTAAAGCTTTAACATCATAAGTAGATGTCGAAACAATAAACGGCTTTTCCTTATTGGCCTTTACTTCAAAAAAACCTTCTCCAACCAAAGTTACCTGCCGTTTTCCTTCAACGAAGCGAGTCGGGAAATTCAGTGTACTCCCGGCATTCAGCCAGACTTTTGAACCATCCGCCAGAGTCAACTGTGCATTTTGGCCTGCCGGGACATGTATGGTTTGCATGGCAATATTTTCTTCCGTATCTGGATTGAGCCAATAGTTCAATGCAAATCCCAACATAAAAACAGCAGTGATCTTCACCACCTCCCGCATAATACTCCGCCACCTGAACTTTCCTTTCAACGGCAGTGTGACAGTTTCCGGTTTTTCATGCCAAAAACCAATTTCATACAAGCGGCACAGTTGCTGATAATGCTTCATGTTTGCCGCATCAGCATCCAACCATTCCGTAATCAGACGTGATTGCTCCTCTGTTGTACGTCCTTCAAAATATAATTGCAATAGTTTATCGTCCATATTTTATCTCTTTACATATATAAGACGACAACCGGAGAAAGTTCACTAGTCCCGAATGAAAAAAAAATTTCCATCCGAATGAAACTTTTTTCTCCTTTCGGATAAAACAGGAAATCAATAAAACAGAAAATAGAGGATAGGTAAATAATCTTTCAACGAAATTCTCAAGGCTTTTAAGGCTTTGCCCATATGATAATCCACTCCTTTAACAGTAATACCCAATATGTCGGCTATTTCTTTACCCGACTTATTCTCAAAACGGCTCATAATAAAGATTCTCCGGGTCTGCTCCGGAAGCTTTTTTAACGTATCAGCCATGATCGAACGTATCTCGTCTGAAAAAATATAATCCGGATCGCACGCCTCCAAAGTCGAGATACGAATTGCCAGTTCACGACTGCGCCACTCCTGCATAGCATCGAATGCCTCTTGTTCGTGAGCACGCGCCTTCAAATAATCCAATGATTTATGCTTCAAAATAGTCAATAACAATGCCTGTGGTTTTTCCACAGATTCTTTT
Source organism: Parabacteroides sp. AM58-2XD (assembly GCF_003463685.1). NCBI lineage: Bacteria > Pseudomonadati > Bacteroidota > Bacteroidia > Bacteroidales > Tannerellaceae > Parabacteroides > Parabacteroides sp. AM58-2XD. Next base: position 9,298 of record NZ_QSDP01000041.1, on the reverse strand, counting down.
TTCATCGTTTCCCATAATTTGAGCAACGATTCCGTCACAATATCTTCCGCAGCCAGATCATTCCGGACATACAAATTTGCAAACCGGAACGATTTGGCATAATATTGTGCATATATACTATTGAATAACGTGGTTACAGGCATATTTATAACATCTCCTCCTGGGGCAAAAATAAAAAGAATATTCGGTATATATAAATATTCGGATAGAAAGTAAACCAGATCTGTTATAAGATAGGAATAGAAGATACCTATTATTTCTCCCGTCTGTTCAGTAAAATGATGGGGATGTCGCCGAGGGAGTATAAAAAGCAGAAGAAAGGATAAGTCTTTTTCAAGTTACAATATTCGATTATTTTATAAAACAATTACAAAGAAAGCGGAAATATGGAATCTAATGAACCATACTTCCGCCTTTGATAACAAAAGACTTATGTCTGGGAAATAAAGTCTAGAAAACCTTCATTCCAAATTCACTCCATACGAAGAAATTACCTCCTGTCGCATTTTCCGGAACAGAGAAACGAATAATCTTAAACGGCTTTCCTACCATAATCTTCGAATTATAAGTTTCTTTACCACCAGTCGGCAGTCCGTCGGTCAGCGTGCTTATCTTATTAAAAGATACACCATCCAGACTACCTTCAATAATGATCTTTGCCGGTGCGGCACTGCCATTTGCCGAACGTGTCGTATAATAGAAATTAAACGCAGTAGTCTCTGCCGGTAATGCAACCTGAAGGTAATGAGAACCTTCCACAGCAACGCTCCAGGCAGAATGGAAGTAAGTTTCCACATCTCCATCCAACAGATTTGCCAATGAACCTTCCGACGGCTCAACGGCATTTGAAGAAAGCATATCGGCTGTCAATTCCACTTTTTTCAATTTGCTTTCGTCCGGTACATATGAAATACCATAAAGACATGCGTTTTTACCCGGATCAATAACAAAATATTCCTGTGTACAATTAGCCAGTCGCAATGGCAGAACATAATTACCGTACTCCAGTGTTGTACGGTCTACCGTAATTTCCAGATTTACCAGACTTGAATCAGGTGTAAATCCGACAACACCATCCCCGCTCAACATATAAGCATCTTTCGGTAGCAATGAATAATTCGTATCATTTTTCTTATTATACTCATCCAATAATGCCTGGTCAACTTCAACCTTACAATCGAATGTCCATTTATTTGTTAATGGCATTGTAACCGGTAAAGTGAATTTAGCCTGTTGAGCACCTTCATCCGTAAAAGAATTAGATACATATCCCGTTTGGCTGAAATACACAGAAGGGATCGATACAGTTGGAACCAGAATCATCTGACTTTTTTCTGCATTAATTGAATCTTTGGAGTTTTTCAAAGAAACAGGCAATGCATATTTTACTTCTGCCGGTAAACTGAAAATAATATCAGTTTTGAACGCTACATTTACATGCTTATACAAATTGTCCGCTCCAAACTCAACTCTATCCTCTGCAATCTGATAACAATTATCAGGCAGTTTTACATATCCAGTACCATTTTGAGCATTATAATTTGCCAACACATCATCCGATACTTCGATCTCGACTTCAGTAATACTTCCTAAATCAGAACCTGATTTATTAATTACCAATTGATAATCACCATCCTCACCTGTTTTATAAAGTGAAACCAGTATTTCACCATTATTCCTGAAATAAAGTATCGTACTATAATCACTCAGAAACTCACCTTTATTATCTTCACAGGCTGTAAATGCCACACCTAAAGAAAACAGGAATGATATTATTAATATATTCTTCATAAACAATGTCTTTTAAGATTATCAGAATTACCAACCATAATTCTGAGTTAACAATTTATTTCTATCCAACTCTCTTTGTGAAAAAGGATACAGATAATGGTTATCTTCAAACACACGTGTTTCAAAAGCAACCCTTTCCCAAAAACCATCGGGAGTCTCATCTCCACTTCCGGGGAATTGCGTATTCATACCATATATCGGTCCTCCATCAACCTCCTTGGAAATCATCCATGTACGAGTATCGAAATAACGATGATTCTCAAAAGCGAGTTCAATACGACGCTCACGACGGCAAAGTTCGATCAACTCTTCTGTAGTTGCATTAGGATAAACATCAGTAATCGAAGCCAAACCGGCACGGTCACGTAGATCACCCCAAAGCTCCATCGCTTGTGTTTCATACCCCGAGGCAAAGCGACATTTCGTTTTTTACACTCGAGCACCGATTCTATAAAGTTGAGATACATCTCGGCTAGACGGAATGTCGGAAAGACTATATTTCCCCATTGACCACTGGCAGAGTTAAGCGTATGATCATAAAAACGATTGATCAGATATCCGGATTTCGGATAATCATGCGATTTATTTCCATTCCCCCCTTTAGCAAAAGAAATCAAAGTCATACCACTACCATGGTGCCACTTATTTCCACCGAAAAATACAGAAACATAGAAACGTGGTTCACGATCTTTATACATGTTCGGAGCATTCAAATCATACGCTGCGGCACCTCCCCAAGCCGGATATTCCCATGTTGTCTTTTCAAATTCATCTTCACTATATCCGGATTGTGTATCAATAACTGGATTTGTTCCGCTATATCCGGAAATCGGATAACGCCCGTTAGACATAGCATATGCATCCACCTGTTGCTGAGTCGGGCCAACGCCACCATAAGCAGTTCCGGAAATTCCGGTCGGAACTGTATGTACGCCCATTGTATAACGGCCTTTATAACCGGTCGACCAGATCAATTCAGAATTCCAATGTTCCTGAGTTATCCCATAATAATTTGCATACGGGTCAGAACCGTCGCCGGCACGGTATAATTTATACAGTGAATTATCAATCAAAACTTTAGCAGCCTTAGCTGCTTCCAGCCATTTATTTGCATCGTATTCCTGAGGAAATAAATGTACTCCTGATAATTCCGGGAATTTATCAGTCACCGGATTTATCACGGAACTATATAATTTATTTCCATTAAACAGATCACGCGCCGAATAAAGTTTTAAACGAGCGATAAGAGCCTGACAAGCACCTTTGGTTGCCAATCCTTTTTCTGCATCCGAATAATTTTCAGCCATTGCCGGGTCATTGATACAGGCTTCCATTTCACTCACTACATAATTCACACATTCATCCCATGTATTACGTGGCCGGTAAAGATCTTCAGTTGAAGCTGTAAAGTCCAGTAATTCATCCCCCAGTAAGAAGACCGGCCCATAAATACGCATCATCATAAAATAATAATAAGCGCGTGCGAATCGACTTTGTACTTTCCATTGCGCCAGTTCTTCCTTTGTCACAATAGGATCGGAACAACGGTCGACATTCTGCATAAAAATATTACATTCACGAATACCTTTATAATAGAAATCCATTTTATAATAAGGAACGCTACTGGCATTCCAAGAGCCAAAATTGATCCAGCGTGTGTCCCGGTCATAAGTAATCGATCCTTCATCAGATGCACCTAACCAAGGGGAATAATTAAAGTCATCAGCATCATTCGGCAAAAAACTCATCGAATTAAGCCAATAACTTCTGGTATTATTACGGGTTTCCCAGATTTTATCAAATGTTAGTTTTTCATCTTCCTGTCTGTCCAGAAAATCATCACAAGATACGAAAAAAGAGGTTCCGACCAGAAGACAAATGATTTGAAAAGATTGTATGATTGATATTTTCATATTCATAATTATTTAGAGGATTAAAAATTAGCATTAAAACCAACTGTTACTACTCTGTTCGGAGGATAGCCGGAACCGTCTCCATTCCCCTTTTCAGGGTCCCATAACTTAAATTTACTGAATGTAAGCAAGTTATTTCCTGATAAATAGAAGCGAACCGATTTAATAAAAGTTTTACTCATCAGGCTCTTCGGCATCGTATATCCTACTTCGAAGTTTTTCAAACGAAGAAAACTGCCATCCCGCATCCACCAGTCAGAAGTCTGGGCATTATTGGATGAACCTGACGATCCACTCCAACTCAGGCGGGGATAAATCGCTCCAGCATTTTGTTCCGGGGTATTACCTGGTCTCCATACATTATTATAAACATCCTCATTAATTGCGGCACGTTCCATATTTCCGGAACCGAAAGGAGTCTTTATGGTTGATCCGCTTAAAAAGAAGTTTACATGATTAACACCCTGGAAAAACACATTCACATCCCAATTCTTCCATTGAGCAGTTGCACCAAAACCATAAATCATTTCAGGTAAATTGGTATATCCCATCGCTATCTGATCCTGTGAGTTAATTACACCATCACCATTTACATCCTGATATTTAATATCACCGACCCGATATTCACCAAATGTTTGTTTTGGACTATTATCAATATCTTCCTGGCTTTCAAAAAGTCCAAGTGCAACAAGTCCGAATGGTTGCATAGCACCACCCGATCCAAAAGGTTTTCCTATTCTGTTTTGGTATTTATACTCCCAGTCAGGCTCATCATTATTAAGCAATTCATTTCTATTATATGTAAAATTAGCCCGTCCGGTCAGAAATACTTGTCCGATTTTCTGTGAGTATTCCATTGTTCCGTCAAAACCTTGATTTTTTGTTTCACCAATATTCGTATAAGGAATTACGGATAAACCTGCAATAGCAGGCAAACCAGCACGCTGCAGAAAAATGCCGGTACGCTTTTCTGAAAAATAATCTGCTTGAATACGCAGTTTATTAAATAAAGAAAATTCAGCTCCGACATTAAGTTTATGAGCCTCTTCCCATGATGCTGTCAAATTCTCAACATCACCAACTCGGATACCTCCGCCTCCATTTCCTCCGGCAGAACCATAGTTCCAATTTCCAGCACCAGCATCATTGCCTACAAGAATTGTCGATTCATAGACCCAGCGACGTTGTCCTCCGATATCATCATTTCCGACAATACCATATGATCCTTTCAGCTTAAGCATATCGACCACTTTTGTCAGCGGTTGAAACCACTTTTCATTAGAAATCATCCATCCGATCGCACCAGCAGGAAAGAATCCGAACCTATGCCCACGCGCAAAGTTCTCGGAACCGTTATAACCGACATTCACTTCTGCAAAATAAGTATCATTGAATGCATACGTCATACGTCCCGCAATACCTTGGTTCTTATAAGGCAATGATTTAAATTTATCACCTTCCTGTGTGCGAGTGTGTATTTTATGATTGTATAAAAACAGTGCTCCCAAACGGTGTTTTTCATTAAATAAGCGTTCATAATTAAGAGAGGCCTCCATATAAGTGGTCATTGTTCCGTCACGACCGATTGCGTACGATAACTCTCCACTACCCGTACGGATTGGAGTACCGAAAATCAGATTACCCTCTTCATCCCTTCCTGTGGCATGATATTGGGTCGGTTCTTTACTACGGCGCTGAATAGTTGTATTCCATGCATCCCATGAAAATTTGAAATTTCCGGTCAATCCCTTCAAAGGTTCCCAAAGTACCCCAAAATCCTGAGTCAATCCGACAAGCGACTGTGAAGAGTTCCAGAATTGTTGACGATAGCCCGAGTGTACAAGCATATTCCAAGGATTATAACCAGAATCACTGGAAGGCGCAGCAATTGTACCATCTGAATACTGAACAGGAAAAGCATTAGGAGAAACTAAATAGGTATATTGCCAAATAGTATCATCATTATCGCCAAAACCCGGACCAAAAGACTTCTCATAAATATTCGCAAGGTTTAAATTCAAAGTTGTACTCTTTGTCAAAGCCAAATCAACATTCGCCCTGAAATTAAACTTATTATAATTAATCGATGAATTATAATCGTATATATCGCCTGCACTCTTAAAAATTGAACTTTCATTATAAAATGATCCTGAAATATAGTATTTAACTATTTCCGTACCACCTGTAATACTTAGGTTTACTCGCTGGTTCGATGCCAGATCGTTATACAATGCATCAATCCAGTTCACATTTGGATAAAGATCCAGATCAGATCCGTTGCGGTACATTTCTATCGTTTCCGGCGTATAATAACCTGGTTGAATATCATTATACAAGTCAGCCCATTGAGCAGAATTAACCATTTTAGGCATTTTGGTCGGACTGGTAATGCCGGCTTCAGTACGTACGTTGATAACAGGCTTTCCTACGTTTCCTTTTTTAGTCGTGATCAGGATGACTCCATTTGCCCCACGTACCCCATATACTGCTGAAGCAGAAGCATCTTTCAAGATAGAAAAAGATGCAATATCGTCTGTATCAACCAAATCCAGTTCACGTTCAATACCGTCAACCAACACTAAAGGAGTCGAATTTCCTTTAAAAGAAGATACGCCACGAATATAAAAATCGGCTGCACTGTTTTTGCCGGGTTCACCCGAACGGCTCATTGCCACGACACCTGCTAACTGTCCGGCCAAAACATTGGATATTGAAGCGCCTGGTACTTTCAGGTTCGCAACATCAACGGTAGATATAGCCCCGACAACACTTTCTTTCTTTTGACGCCCATAGCCTACTACCACAACTTCGTCAAGCACTTCATCATCCGACTCCAATGTCACATTAATAGTCGATTGATTATTTACAGCGATATCGACACTCCTCATCCCCATATAAGAGAAGGTCAACACTCCGCCAACTCCGTCAACTTTAATCGTGTATTTACCATCAATATCAGTAACAGCCCCAACAGAACTGTTCTTCAACCAGATATTCGCCCCAATCAAAGGTTCACCGGTCGCATCGCTGACAACCCCAGTTACCGTTATACTCTTCTTTTGCGAAACCGAAGGCAAAGAAGCAGGACCAGAAATCGCTTTTCTTTTTACCACGACCTGATTTCCATTTATCTGATAAGTTAGTTCTGTCTTCTCAAACAGCGGATTAAGAATTTCTTGTATAGAACCTTTCACTACTCCAGTTTGCGCTTTTCTATTCAACTCGCTTTTGATCTCATCGGAATAGAAAAACACATAACCGGTCTCGGTCTCTATGAATTTAAGAACGTCCAGCATAGTGGACTGTTTTTGTTCCAGTATTTGTTCTATCGAAATAAACGACTCATTATTTGCATAAGCACAGGTTATACCCATACTCAGCAGTAATACAATAATATGTCTGATTTTTTTCATACATTTGTATGTCTTTAGGTTTTTCATTTTTAATTGGAAAATTTAAATCTCTGACAAGTCCGGACGATCTTGCCCATCGTTCGGACTTTTAATTTCAAGCGTTTTTCATATTCTATATTCCATAGGCAATTCTTTTTAGGTTATTATTCTATTAGTAATGTATTTGATTCAAAGCGATAATGAACATTATAAAGCATTGAAAAAGTTTCCATGACCTGCTCTATGTTATCAAACAAGACGAGTTTACCGGAACTTGTCCGCCGGGCAATACCAGGAGCACATTCAATTTGCACATTATAGTAACGACTTAAACGCATCAGGATATTTTCCATTGTTTCTCCTTTAAAAATAAGTATGCCATCTTTCCAGGAGATATAGTCTAAAACATCTACCTCATTAATTTCGTGTTTATCAGGTTGAAGGGTCAACTTATGATTTGGAGTTAATTGTATATTTTCTTTTTCCTTTGTGTTAACCATCACGCTACCTTCTACTAAAACCACTGATTGTGCCTGCTCGTCACCATAAACAGAAAGATTGAATTTAGTCCCCAACACATTGACTGTAAAATTAGCCGTTTTCACATGAAAAGGTTTGCCACTTTTTACGACCTCGATATAAATCTCCCCCTCCGCTTCGATAGTACGATCGTCACCATCAAACCGGGAAGGGAAACGCAACACACTCCCTGAGTTTATCCAAATTTTAGAACCATCAGCCAATAATAATGAAGAACGGCGCCCTTTGGGTACGACCAACGTATTCATCACTGTCTCATCAATATTCTTTTCAATCCCTTCAGTCTCAATTTTTTTTACAATGAGTCCTTCATTCTGAGAGTTTTTCATCGTTACATCAGAGTTGAAAGAGATCAAGGCATTGTCCTCCACATTTATAATTTTCTGATCCTTTGTTATCAATGTAACCTCTGTATGAACCGTGTCAATAGCCATACCGATACCTGTCATCAGATTATTTCCTGAAAACAGACCTCTATCCATTAACCAGTATCCTGCCAGACTAACTGTTACAAAAACAGCACAAGCCGCTGCATATCTCATAAATAGATTACGCTTTTTAAAACGCTTTTGCTGCATTTCGTTTTGCAACCTCAGCCAAATTTGTTCTGATTTTTCATCCGGAATAGAATACTCGTTCAACTGTACAGATCTTAATATTAAACGTGCTTCGTCAATAGCCCGTTGGTTTTCCGAATGTTCTTTTATCCAAGCATGCCATTTAATATCCAACTCTTGGGTCGGTACCATACACCACATGACAAAACTGTGGTCATGTAACAATCGATGTACTATTTCTGGTATTTGTTTATCGCTCATTCCTTACTTTTATGAGTATTCATTTAAATAAATACGCACAAAGAAGAAATATGACCCCATTAAAATGAAAAAAAATGATTGGAAAGAAAAAAATAAAATAAAACAGGACCATATTGCTCACGCATACGTTCGATTGCGCGATATATTAATTTACGTGTTCCCTTAGTCGTAAGATTCAGTAATACAGCAATTTCATCATACTCTAACTCTTGCATATAGCGTAAATAAATGGCTTCTCTTTGTCGTCCCGTAAGACTGCATAACATATTTTCAATTTGTTCCGCAATTTCCTTTCGCTCCTCCTCTTCTTCTATATAATCCAGTCCAGACACAGCTATAGAAAACAGATAATCATCTGATTCATCGATATCTTCCATAGTAACTTCCTTTCGCTTTTCAGAAATCATTCGATTTTTTAAACACCGGAAAAGATAATATTTTACATTATCATTATCAACAATCTCATTCTGATGTTCAAAAAAATGTAGGAATACATCATGAATCAGATCATACAACGCATCATCATCAACACCGAGTGCCTTACCATATGAATACATCTGACCTACATATTTTTCATATAGTCTTTTATAGTCACATTGTTTTGTTCTCAACATTTTTCCTAATTTATTATGCAATGGACCATTATTCCATGGTTCTTGTAGAACAAATGCATTTTTATTAGAAATTGACCAAATATGCATGAGATATTATTGATTCAGACCAAAAAATCAGGCCTAAGAGACTGCATTTTTGTAACAAATCTCTTTTTTTCATAGAATATCATCCTTTATAAAGGATATAATACTTTTTTACCCTATTTTTGTATTTATTATTCCATAGTTCT